>NZ_JBDGTV010000008.1:0-244007 GCF_042216475.1 Halosegnis sp. | reverse complement strand
GTGAGGTCGCCCACGTACACCGTGGCAACACCCTCGTCGTACAGTCGTTCCATCAAGTCGCGGACGAGCGCGTCCTGTGCGTGGTCGCGTCGTCGCGTCCGCTTGCGATAGAGGCGTCGAATACGTCGGCTACTGTACCGGCCCTCGCGGAGTTTGGACTGCAAGCGGGCAATCTCCTCGGTGGTTTCGCGGAAGCGGGCGAACAGGTCGCGCCCCTCGTAGAGGTACTGCTGGCCGGTCGTGGTGGTACAGGCGACGAGGTTGTTCGCGCCCACGTCCAAGGCAGCCGATTCCTCGGCTAGTGGTGAATCCCGTCGAGAATCAGGCACGGTGACGGGTTGAATGGCCCTGAACGTGTCGTCCACCTCGTCGTAGTACAGTTCCAACCGGCCCTGTTCGCCCTCCCATTTCGGGTCGCCAGCGACTTCGAGGCGCAGTCGGTCGTGGTAGCCAAGCCCGTACTCGTCTTTGAGGTCTTGGCCGACCGGGATTTCGAGCCGGCTCCGCTCGCCGGTTTCGAGGGTGTACTGGTCGTTGCGGATGTACGTCCGCAACTCTCGCCCCTCATCCTCGTTGCCCCAGTAGCCGGGCGGAGCGGTGTCCTCGCCGGCCTCTTGAGCAGCGAAGAACGAGCGCCACGCCTCGCTGTTTTTGCGGATGACCTGTTGGGCGGTGGCGGAGCCAAGGACGCCGACGTACTGTGTGCGGTAGTCGGCGGTATCCCACACACTCTCGCCGTCGAAGAAGTGCTGGCGACGCTCGTAGGTGAGTTCGTTCCAGAGGCTGGCGGCGGCGTCCAACAGCTCGCGGAGCAGTTGCTCGTCCTGTGCGGAGAGCGGTCGTACTGCGAACGTGTTGGTTCGCCGCACGACAACAGACATTTGTAGTTCTACGTCGGAGTATCCTTCGGACACGGGCGATGCGACCGACCATCGACATCTCGCACACACTGAATGGGCGCGTGAAAGATTATGCCGAACAGGAGGACGTGAGCCTCAGGGAAGCCTATCGGGAGATTATCGAAGCGGGGTTGGACGCGGTGGACCATCCAGACGAGTCGTAGCGCGTGGACTGGTGGGCTATGCTGTCGCCTATGTCCACCTCTAAAGGGGTGGGCTCCCGCTCGCTACGTGTCACCGGCTACACCCTCACGTCCTACGCCAAGGACGCGCTCAAGAACTACGTCCCCCAACTCCGTTCGACGTACAACGCCGAAGAGTTGCATGATGACCACCCCGTTCGGTTCACAAACCGCGGGTGGCGTCTTGACCACTCCGTGGAACGCGAACATGAGTACTGTTGGCGCGTTCCGCAGGCCGGGCGTGGCAACGCCTTCTGGATTCCGCTCCGCATCAACCCCGCTCAGCGGGAGTTGTGGGACGGTCTGCTCGACGGAGATGTGTCGGTCGGCGAGTTCCGACTGCAAGACCATCGAACGACATGGTGTCTTCACGTCACCGTCGAGTACGAGGTTGCGGACCCAGAGGAGCCGGATAGTCCGACTCCGGTCGGGTTCGACATCGGTGAATCCAACCTCCTGACGGGCTGTGCCTGCCAGGATGATACTCCGAGCGACCTATGCTGTTCGACGGCGGTCGCGCCCGACACCTCCGCAAAGAGATGCACACCACGCTCAAACGGCTCCAAGAGCGTGACGCCGCTGAGTGGCGGGTCGATGAACGGGTCGACCACTACCAGAACGCTTTGACTGATATTGTCGAGAAGGCGTCTCGACAGGCCGTTGAGCACGCACGTCAGTTCGAGAACCCGGTTATCGTTCTCGAAAACCTGTCGTCCATCCGTGAGCATCTCGACTACGGCACGTGGATGAACCGCCGGCTCCACAACTGGGCGTTCGCTCGGTTGCAGGGGCGTATCGAGGACAAAGCCCGTGACGCCGGGATTCCGGTGCGGACGGTGAATCCGGCGTACACGTCCCAGACCTGCCACGCCTGCGGCCACATCGGGTCGCGCAGTTCGCAGGCGGCGTTCCGATGTACGAACGCCGACTGTTGGGTGACGGAGTATCAAGCAGACATCAACGCGGCGGCCAACATCGCTGGCCGCCTCGACCCGTGGGGAGAGAGCCTGTCGCTGAAACCGACGGGCGATGACTCGCCTCGGGACGGGAGTGCTTGTGACAGCACCACAGGACACCGCACGCCGAGTCCGAAACCCGGACAGACGACGCTTGCGGCGTTTCAGTCCTGAAACCTCCCTCGACGCGAGGCTTCCCTTGTAGGAAGCCCCGCCCTTTAGGGCGGGCGAGGATGTCACCCCGCTCCCCATCTTGGTCGCCCCGACTCAGAACAGCCCGTCGAGATCGTCGCTTGTCACAGACTCGGTGGCGTCCTCGCCGGTATCGCGGTCGGCGGCATCACTCGCCCGGTCGAGGAACGACTGCACGCGGTCGGACCGCTCGACGCCGCCCAGCAGGACCAGCGCCGCCAGCCGGTCGGAGTCGACCGGTGCGTCCCCGCCCCGGACCTGCATCGTCCCGGTCTCGTCGCCGAGCCACGAACGGGCGGCCTCGACACCCCGCCGGCTAATCCGCTCGGGGTCGCCAGCGACGACGAGCAGCGCGGCCGCGGCCGTCGTCGCGTCCGGTAGACTCGTCCCTGTCAATAGCGCGTTGCGCGTCGCCGACGTGATTGCGGTGACGTTCTCATCCGCCTGGTCGCTGCTCTCGGCAGAGGCGTAGCCGACGGCAGCCAGCCGACCCCCGCGGAGCGTGTTGTGAATCTCAGAGGCATCGACGACGCTCTCGGCCTCCGTCGCCGCGACCCCTTCACCGGCTGCGAGCAGTAGTCCAATCCGATCCGCGATACGCTCGTTGATGGCTGTGAATCCCTCGTCGAGCGACTCGCCAGCTGATCGCCAGGCGTCGTTGTCGACCAACAGGACGCTGTCGGCTTCGCGGGCGAGTGTCTTCAGCGACCGGCCGGCGTTCCTCTGGTACAGCGCCCCCTCGTCGTGGCCCGGGAGCACGCCCAGCGCGTAGACGGGCCGGTCATACACCTGCGAGAGCTCGCGGGCGAGAATCGGGGCGCCGCCGGAGCCGGTGCCGCCGCCAAGCCCCGCGACGACCAGGAGCGCGTCACACTCGGGGCCGACATCTACCTCCTCAACCACCTCGGCGACATCCTCGTTCATGACCCGGGCGCCGAGTTCATTATCGCCGCCGACACCGTGGCCGTTTGCGCGCGCCTCGCCCACGAGCAGCGTCTCGATGCCGAGCGGCTGGAGGTCCACCGTGGCGGTGTTGACGGCCAGCACGTCCGTCACCGCCCGCCGGCCGCGCTCGTCGGTCGCGAGGGCCTCAGCCAGCTTTCCGCCGGCCTGTCCCACACCTATCAGGGCGACCTTCATACCATCTCCATGAACGGTCTCGTATTGATTGTTCCCCCGGTCGGGGTGGCCAGCGACGCGGTTACTTGCGAGTGACCGAGCTGTTTCCCGTCAGGCGGCCCACCTATCCACTGAGCAGATGTCACGCGAGGGTGATTGGACGTACCACGACGGCGAGCGCGCGGTCCAGCGGCGTGCGGGCGTCCGCGACCGGGCGGCGGAACTGGCGGGGATGGTCGATCGGTCCGTCCCCGACGACGAGGCCGTGCGTGGGCTCATCGCCGACCAGCCCCACGCGGTCGTCAGGTCGGTTGACCGCGACGACCGGGTGTGGACCTCCTTCGTGACCGGCGAGCCGGGGTTCATCTCCGTCGTCGACGACCGGACAGTCCGGGTCGCGGCTGACCCACCGCCGGGTGACCCGCTCGCCACCCACCTCCGGGCCGGGATGCAGGCCGGCGTCCTGCTGGTCGACCCGCGGACACGGAACCGGCTCCGGCCCAACGGGACCGTCACGCCCCACGAGCCCGGGGTTCGACCTCGCGACCGAGGAGGTGTTCCCCAACTGCCCGAAGTACATCCAGCAGCGGGCCTTCGAGCGGGTCGAGACGGCCGATGCGGGCGAGCAATCGGTCGCCGACGGACTCGCGCCGGCCCACCGCGAGTGGCTCGGGTCGACGGACACGTTCTTCATCGGGAGCGTCCACCCCGAGGCCGGCGCCGACGCCTCCCACCGCGGCGGCGACCCTGGCTTCGTCGACGTCGACGGCGACACCGTCGTCTACCCCGACTATCCGGGTAACAACATGTTCTGCACGCTCGGCAACGTCCAGGCCGACGGCCGGGTCGGACTGCTCGCGGTCGACTTCGCGGACGGCCGGACGCTGCAGGCGACCGGCCGCGCGGACATCGTCTGGGACGCGGCCCGCGTGGCCGCTCACGAGGGCGCCGAGCGGCTGGTTGAGATACACGTCGACCGGACCGTCGAACTGCCGAACGGGACCCCGCTGCGCTGGTCGCTGACCGAGCGGTCGCCGTTCAACCCCTGAGCCCGGCCGTCCCGCGCCCGGCGACCGGCGGCCGCTCGACACACGACCGGCCCACGCTTTTGTGCCGACCGGGTCTGCCCCCGATATGGAGCCGGAGTCGTTCTTCCACATCGCGCTCAAGACCGACGACCTGGCCACGGCCGAGCGGTTCTACCGCGAGCGGTTCGGCGGCGAGGTAATCGACCGCGGCAGCGCCGACGAGGGCACCGGCGCGACGGCCGTCAACCACGTCGCGCTGTCGGTCGCGGACAAGCTCGTCTATATTTTCGACGAGGCGCCCTACGAGGCCGCGGGGCTCGTCGACGAGGTGCCGACGGGCTTCCTCCACTACGGGTTCGTCGTCCCGGACGTTGACGCCGCCCACGAACAGTTGGTGGAGGAGGTTCCGTTCGTGATGGCGCCGACGACGTTCGGCGACCTGCGCATCACGTTCCTGACGGACCCTGCGGGCGTCCGCGTCGAACTCATCGAGCACCTGTGATTGATCCGACGAAAATCCGTTATGGGTGATACGAACGGCGTGTCGGATACGGCGTGTGTATCTTGCTGTGGTCTGTAACTATCGAAGGTAAGAACAACCTATCACGCATCCCCTGTTGAGCGGGTCGATACAAAGGCTACTCAGGGAGTTGCCCGGATGTACAGAATGAAGCCAGCCACGGTCACGACGTACCCAATAAGCACACCGATGAACCCGGCGTCGGTAATAATGGCTGATTGTCGCAACGAGAGGAGCGGAGCAGTCCGAAGAGAGCCGACAGCGCCTAACGCGGCGAGTTGCCCGAGTCCGACGAGGACGACACCACTGGCAAGAATCCGATTGACGCGTGTACGTGTTCCAGCCGATGGGGCAGGAGTTTGCCACCTGAGATATCCGTAGAAGGCGGTAATAACTACCATTTGAAGCAGTACCGCCAGTGCACCGAGTTGAACGAACCCAGGAATCATGTGGTAGGTTCCCACCAGTTTACGATAGCAGTAACAGGTGCCTCAGAAATCAGTCTGCCGTGTGATTCTCTACTTCCTCCAGCAGGGTAGCAGTTCCGCAAGGGGTACTCAGGCGATCTGCATGCATTACCACGCTAAACCCACCCTCTGCACCGACTGATGTAGACGGTTCAACCGTCCGGATGGTCCGTGCAGATACGCGCTGTGTATTTAGCCCGACCGCCAGAACATGGCACCGACCGAGGGTTTCACCGACCTCCGCTCATCAGGCTTCAACGTCCATCCCGTACACTTCGGTCTCGGGGTAGAAATCGGCCCAGGCGCTCCAGAACAGCGCGGGGACCGGCGAGGCGCTGGCGAGTTCTCGGCCCCCGAAGCGACCCGACACCCCCTGGCCGGTCGCCCGCTCCCACCGCGTGTCGCCGCTCTTGAGGTGGGCTGGACCGTCGGCCGCGAACGTGAGCGTCCGGCCATCCACCCGACGGTCGTAGGCGACGAGCCCGCCGTCGGGCGTATGGGTCACGACGACCGGCCGGTCGCCCACCCGGTCGAGCACGACCTCTTCCTCGCGGACGACCGGGAACGGGTACGCGCGGGCGATGCCGTCGGCTGTGACGCCGACCACGAGCGTCCGGCGCGTCAGGTCGCCGTCGGCACTGTCGTAGCCGACGAGCTGGTCCTCCTGTTCGTAGTTGTACTTCGAGTCAAAGTACGGCTCTGTCGCGCCCCGGCCGCGCACCGTATTCGAGTGTGGCGGCGGCAACAGTACCCCCGTCTCGGGGTGCGTATCGCGCCACGTCCCCCACGAGGTGAACGTCGACGGGACGAGCGTCAACCGCTCGCCGGTCAGCTCACCCTGGATGGCCGTCGCGAGTAGCTGGCTCCACAGCGACCGCGTCCGCTCGTCGTAAAGGACGAGATTGTTGCGCCACAGTTTGCCGCTCACGCCAAATGTCGTCGCCTTGCCGCCCGCGGTCCGCTCGGCAACCACCGCCGAGCCACACAACGGGCAGTACGTAACCAACAGCGGCCCGCCGAACGTGTCGTTGACTATCTCGTGCCAGTCGAGGATTGCCAGTGGGTAGGCCCGCGCACGACCGTCTCGCTCGATGCCGATGACAGCGGTCTCGTCTGCGAGCCCCTGCAGTTCCGCATCTGGGGGGATATCCAGCCCGCTCCAGTCGTTGGCAAAGGCGGGATCGGTGATGGCTGCGATGCGGTCTTCCGGGATAGCGGTATAAATCTCGGCAGGGGAGACTGGCAAATCCACGCCGTTGCCGCGGCCTGGCGTCGGCGTCGCTGGGTTGTCGTCCTCGGTTGCTTCTGTGTCCCCCTGGTAGCCGGCGGTACACCCCGCCAGTCCGCCGGCCAGACCAGTCCCCGCGAGCGCGAGCAGCCGACGGCGTCGCATACTCGTTGGGAAGAGGACCGGCTGCAAAAGCCTGCGGCGGTCTGGCATCGGCAGCGCCCGGGAGAATTACCCACATCAAACAGCGCCTATTCCCCTTTAATACAGGCGGCCGGTGACGACGCGCTCCGACGGGCCCACAGAGCCATATACGCCCTCACCGTAGACGCGACCAATTCGTGTCCCCGCCTCGCTCACGGTTCGCGGTCGGCTGCTGTCTCGTGCTGGTCATCCTCGCTGGCTGTGCGGGCGGGACGACCGGCGGCTCGACAAATGATACACCCGCGGCGACAGCGTCGACGGCTACCGATACCGCCGTGAGTGCTGAGGGGACACTCGAAACCCACTTTATTAACGTCGGCCAGTCTGTGAGCACGCTCATCATCGGCCCGACTGGCGAGACGATGCTCATCGACACCGGCCACTTCACCGACGACGGCAAGTACGTCCTCCAGTATCTCCAGCGACACAACATCGACCGCATCGATTATCTCGTGACGACGCACAACGACGCCGACCACATCGGCGGAAACGCCGCCGTCATTGATTACTACGAGACTGAGGCCAACGGCATCGGCGCGGTCTATGACCCGGGAATTGCTGCCGGGACAGAGACCTACAGCGAGTATCTTGACGCCATCGAGCAGCACGACGTCACCCTGTATGAAACGCGCGAGGGCGACACTATCGCGTTCGAAGGCGTCGCCGTCCAGGTGCTCGGCCCACCGGAGCCGTACATCGAGAACGAGGCCCGTAACGAGAACAGCATCGTGCTGAAGCTCGGATTCGGCCAGACGAGCTTCCTGTTCACCGGTGACGCGGAAGACGATCAAGAGGCGTATCTCGTCGAAGAGTACGGTACGCAACTCGATGCGACCCTGATGAAGGCTGGCCACCACGGCAGTGACTCCTCGACGAGCGGCGCGCTGCTCGATGCCGCCCAGCCGAAGGCCGTCGTCATCTCGAGTGCCTACGACTCCCACTACGGCCACCCCAACGAGGCGGTTCTGAATCGGCTCGCACAGCGGGACATCCCCACCTACTGGACGGCCACGCACGGTGACACAGTGCTCGTCAGCGACGGCGAGACCGTGACAATCAAGACCCAGGCAGCGGCCCCGACCAACCCATCGCGCCTGCGCGAGGGGTCGCCGGTCGACCCCGGCACGACAACGGCTGTTTCCCCGCGGGTGACGCTCACCGGTAACGGCGTGACGGACGCAACCGCCACAGCGACACCGACGACTGTCGCCGACGGCGGGACAGCGACACCGACCGCACTCGCGGTGGCTACGGTCCACGCTGATGCTGAGGGCGACGACCGCGACAACCTCAACGACGAATACGTCACCTTCGAGAACACAGGCGACGCGCCGCTCGAGCTTGGTGGGTGGACGGTGACCGATGCGGCCGGCGCCACCTACACCTTCCCAGATGGCTTTACGCTCGGGGGCGGCGCGCAGGTGACTCTTCACACCGGGAGTGGAGATAACACTGACACGGCCCTCTACTGGGACCGCGGATCGCCGGTCTGGAACAATGACGGCGATACGGTGACGGTCACGACAGCTGAGGGGCAGCAGGTGCTGGAGGTGTCCTACTCGTGAGCCTGCCTGACGGGACGTACACAGCGGTGCTTGACCGCGTCGAAACCGACGCTGAGGGACGAGAACTGGCTGTCTTCGAGGTGCGGGGCAATGACGAGCGTGCCCAACTCGTCCGAGAGATGGCGATACTCCCGGAGGCCGGTCGGCACGTCGATGCCGTCTACGAGGTGGTAGTTGCAGACGGGGAGGCTGCCTTCGAGTACAACCCTGAGGAATCGGAGGGGGCGCAGGAACAGGCGCAGGACCGCTTCGACCGGCTGTCGACGCGCCCGCCTGACGAGGGCTGATTCCAGTCCGCTCCTCAAGCACTGTCTCGACGCCGTGTGCGTTGAGGACGTCGGCTCATAGGGAACTCGAAGGCACTTAAGCCGTGGTCGCGTACGGCGGTGCATGTTCCACGACCTCGTCTCGGAGCCTGGTACGCGGACGGGCGACGAGCTGCACGCGGCGCTGGCGGCCGAACTCCGGGCGGCAGTCGAGTCGGCGGGCGTTGAGCACGTCCGTGCGGAGACCGATCTCGATGCGGCGACGGTGGAAGCGCTCGCTGCGGGAGAGACACCCGAACTCACTCTCGAAGAGGCAGCCTCGGTGCTCGCGGTGACGGAGGGTGCGTCGGCGGGCGACATTGTCGCACTGTCGCGTGACGCCCTGATGATGGGAATGTCGCGGGCCGTCCTCGATGTGGACCTGCTGGCCGCGGAGGCGGGCGGCGACCTGGAGCCCCGCGAGATACAGTCGAAAATCGAAGGCCGGTTCCCGATGACACTCCGAGAGTTCGCCCTGTTGCACGCGACCATCCAGTCGCGAATCGAGTGATCCGTCCATGCGCATCGCCATCCTTGGCTGTGGATACGTCGGGTTCGAACTCGTCCGCCAGCTGACGCCGACGCACGAAGTGGTCGGCGTCCGGCGCTCGAACCTCGCTGCGGTCCGCGAGGCGGGCGCCGAGGCAATCGCGGCGGATGTGACAGACGCTGACGCGCTCGCCGCAGTACCGGACGTTGAGGCGGTCGTCTTCGCGGCCTCCTCGGGTGGGCGCGGCGCCGAGGCCGCCCGCGAGGTGTACGTGGAGGGGCTGCGGACGGCTATCGACGCCTTCGCCGACCGACCAGAGACCCCCGACCGGCTTGTATATACCTCTTCGACGGGTGTCTACGGCGACCACGACGGCGCGTGGGTCGACGAATCGACACCGATCGACCCGACGACGGAGAAGACGGCCGTGCTCGCGGAGGCCGAGCGAATTGCCACCGAGTACGCCGCCGAACACGGCCTCGACGGGACGGTCGCCCGCTTTGCCGGGCTTTATGGCCCGGACCGCTACCGGCTGGACCGGTACCTCGAGGGGCCGGTGACGGCAGGATATCTCAACATGATCCACCGGGACGACGCCGCGGGTGCCGTTGCCTTCCTGCTCGGTGCTGACGGCACTCCGGTCGAGTCGCCAGATGTCGTGAACATCGTTGACAACGAACCTGTCTCGAAGCACGCCTTCGCCGACTGGCTGGCGGACGCGTGCGGGGTACCGCGGCCGGCAAAGCAATCGAAACAAGAACGACTCGCCGACTCGGAGCTGTCGGCGGCCGCAGAGCGCCGCATCCTGACGAGCAAGCGCGTCTCGAACGACCTGCTGTGCGAGCTGGGCTATGAGCTGGCGTACCCAACGTTCCGTGAGGGGTACCAGGCGGCCGTCGACGCGTACTCGGACTGAGTGTGGCTACAATCACACGACGGCGGTGTCCTATAGACAGCTGACATTCCTCTATTGGCGCCTATCCATCTGCTGTCCTGCGGCTCCGGAATGATGACCCGCCGTCGTGCGGTCGTTCGCGAGACTTCGGACGTTTGTCGAGCAGCGGCCTGACCTCCCGGTCGGCGCGCTCGTCGTCGCCGACATCGTCGTCCTGCAGGACAACTTCTTCGCGACGAGGCACGCGAAGACCGCCCGAGCACCGTCGGGGTTTTGCGCCGCCCGCGTCTACGGCGGATATGGCTACCCGCGACGCGACGTGGGCCTACCGGAACCGCTTCCATGAGGCCTTCGCGCGCACGCACTTCCGCCGGTTTGGCGACGGCCTCGTCTCCTCTATTGGGCTCGGGACGTATCTCGGCGACCCGACTGACGCCGTCGACGAACAGTACCGTGAGACGGTCGAGCAGGCCCTCAAGAGCGGTGTGAACGTGCTCGACACGGCTGTCAACTACCGGTGTCAGCGCTCCGAGCGAGTCGTCGGCCAGGCGCTCGCGGCCGCTGACGTTGACCGCGAGGCGGTGCTAGTGGCGACGAAGGGAGGATTTGTCCCGTTCGATGGCTCGCAGCCGGCCGACCCAGCGGCGTACGTCCGCGAACAGTACCCCGAGTACGCCGACACCTTCATCCGCGGCAACTGCATCGCCCCCGGCTTCATCGACGCGCAGGTAGACCGCTCACTCGCCAATCTCGATGTTGACACCATCGACCTCTACTACGTCCACAACCCGGAAACACAACTCGAGACGCGAAGCCGGGAGGCGGTATACGACGACTTGGAGGCGACGTTCACGCGGCTGGAGGAGCGTGTCGCCGCCGGTGACATCCGCCACTACGGGGTGGCGACATGGGAGGCGTTCCGCGTCCCCGCCGACCACCCTTCATACCTCTCTTTGCCGGAGGTGGTCCGGCGGGCGCGAGCTGCCTCTGACGCGGCGGGGACCACCTCAACCGGGCTGCGTGCGGTGCAACTCCCGTTCAACGTTGAGATGGCCGATGCGTTCACTGTGCAGAGCCACTCCGGCCCCGACGGTCACCAGAGCGCGCTCTGGTTCGCACAGGAGGCTGGCCTCGACGTGTTCACGAGCGCCTCGCTCATGCAGGGGCAGCTCACCGCAGGGCTACCAGATGCGGTCGCAGCCCGACTCGAGGGGGATACCCCTGCCCAGCGGGCCATCAATTTCGCGCGCTCGGCCCCGGGCGTCACCTCTTCGCTCGTGGGGACGACCTCGCCGGCACACCTCACAGAGAACGTCGATGCCGGTCGGTTCGAGCCGCTTGGTGCGGACGCGTTCGACGCCGTCTTCGAATGACGCCGAGTGAGTGGACGCCTACTCCTGTTTGAGCGGGTATGTGATAACACGCCCGCAGAGTCACCGCTCAGATGCCAAGCACTACCTTCGACAGCCCGAGGAAATGAAGAATCCGAGCACGTCCGTCGCCGTCGTAATGAAGATGGTCGCGGAGGTGGCGGGATCCTTGCCGGCCTTGCTCAGGATGAGCGGAATAATCGTCCCGAAGAACCCCGCGATGACGAGGTTCAGCACCATCGAAACGCCCAGCACCAACCCAAGCAGCGGGCTTTGATTGAACACGGCGGCGATGGCCGCCACCAGCGCGCCGGTGATGGCGCCGTTGACGGCGCCCGCAACCACCTCGTTGGCGATGACCCGGCCTCCCGTCGCAAGCGAGACTTGTCCGAGTGCAATGCCACGAACCGTCACCGCCATCGACTGCGTGCTGGCGTTGCCGCCCATTCCCGCGACGACAGGCATGTACACCGCCAGCAGCGTGAATGCCGCGATGGTGGCCTCGAAGAGGCCGACGACTGCCGCCGCGAGAAAGGCCGTTCCGAGGTTGATAATGAGCCAACGGTATCGGCTCCGCACCTTCGCCAGCGGGCCGTCGAGGACGCTCTCCTCCTCCTCCTGGACGCCAGTGAACTCGTAGAGCGTCTCGCCGGCCTCCTCCTCGAGCACCGCGATGAGGTCCGCGGCGTACACCACGCCCAGGATGCTGCCGTCGTCGTCGAGCACCGCCACGTCGCTCTCGGGGTTCGCGCGGAACAGGTCGGCGACGTCGCTGTCGGGGCTGTCGTACCGGACGGTCGGCACCGGCCGGACGTGCTCGCCGACCGGACCCTCGTCGTCGGCCGTCGCCAGCGTCGCCTCGGGCACTTCCCCCAGCAGCGTGTCGTCATCCGTCACGAAGACGGTCGGGTAGCAGCCGGTGCGCTCCTCGTGACGCCGCACC
Source organism: Halosegnis sp. (assembly GCF_042216475.1). NCBI lineage: Archaea > Methanobacteriati > Methanobacteriota > Halobacteria > Halobacteriales > Natronomonadaceae > Halosegnis > Halosegnis sp. The sequence continues at coordinate 231,644 of NZ_JBDGTV010000008.1, read as the reverse complement.
CGGTCGGTGGCCGCCGCGACGCTCCGGTCGGGATCGACGGTGACGTAGCTGAGCTGCATCAGGCCAGCCGCGCTCTCGGGGCTGAAGCCGAGCAGGAACTCAACCTTCTCGCGGCGGTCGGCGTCGAGCCGGTCGAGCACTGCCGCGCGGGTCGGCTCGTCAGCCAGCCCGAGCACGTCCGTCGCCTCGTCTGGGTCAAGCCAGCGGACGAACCCATGGAGCTCGTCGGCGGCCATCTCGGCGACGAGCCGGCGCTGGACCGGCTCGGGCACCCCGAAGAACACCTGCCGTCGGTCCGACGGCGACAGCGAGCGGAACTCCGCAGCCGGCGTCGGTGACGCGGCGACCTGCTGGTGGTCCGGTGCGGTCGTGGTTATACCTCCCCTGCCCGCGGCCGCCGGTTAAGACGTCGGTCACCGGCCGACGCGACCTCGAGCCGGCCGTGTGAACAGGATACACGGCCGGCGTCGGCTTTTGTCCGTCTGGGCCCGCGTTCCAGTGGAGGCGGCGTGCCGTCTCCCGGGCCTCCCCCGCTTCCCCTTGGCAGTGCGGTGGCCGCGGCCGCCGCAGCTCTCCCTCTTCCCGTCAGTCAGTCGCCGGCGGGTCGCGTGGTCGGTCGACGAACCCCTCGGGCAGCCTGTCGGTCTCGCCCAGTTGGACGCGCCAGAGGTTGGCGTATAGTCCGTCGGCCTCAAGCAGCTCCTCGTGGCGTCCCTGCTCGATGATGCGGCCGTCGTCGAACACGAGGATGGTGTCGGCGTCCCGGACGGTCGAGAGCCGGTGGGCGACGGCGAAGGTAGTCCGGTCGGCTGTCAGCTCTGCGAGCTGCTCCTGGATGACCGCCTCCGTCTCGTTGTCGACGTGGCTGGTCGCCTCGTCGAGCACGAGCACGTCCGGGTCGTGGAGGACGGCCCGCGCGAGCGCGAGTCGCTGGCGCTGGCCGCCCGATAGCTTCACGCCCCGCTCGCCGACCATCGTATCGTACCCATCGCCGAGCCCAGTCACGAACTCGTGGGCGCCGGCTCGCTTGGCCGCGGCGACGATCGCCGCGTGAGTGGCGTCGGGCCGGCCGTAGGCGATGTTCTCGCGGACGGTGCCGTGAAACATATACGGCTCCTGTGCGACGTAGCCCACCGACTCTCGGAGGCTGCGCAGCGTGATATCTCGGAGGTCTGTCCCGTCGATTTGGACGGTCCCCGAATCGGGATCGTAGAAGCGGAGCAGTAGCTTCATCGTCGTCGACTTCCCCGCGCCAGTTGGCCCGACTAGCCCGACGTAGTCGCCGGGCTCTGCCGTAAACGAGACATCCTCAAGCACCTGCTCACTCACGTCGCCGTCCTCACGGTAGGCGAAGGAGACGTCCTCGAAGGTCACATGCCCCTCGACATTCGACAGGGCACGCGCGTCGGCAGCGTCGCGCACCCCTGGGGCGGCGTCGAGCAGGTCGACGATGCGCTCGGCGGCGGCTTCGGCGTACTGGTAGCCGTTGACAATCTCGCCCATCCGTCGCATCGGGTGGACGAACCGGCGGGTGTAGTTGAGAAACAGAACGAGCGTCCCCGCGGTAAGCGTCGCGTCGCCGGCCGCGAAGAACGGGTGGGGTGGCGTCCCGGTGACGACCCACCAACCGCCGATGAGGAAGACGGCCACGTAGGCGGAGGCGGTGATAGCCTGTAGTGTCGGAAAGAACTTGACGCGGGTGGTGATAGCGTCCCACTGGGCGTCGAAGTACGATTGCGAGGCCGACCGGACTCGATCGGTCTCGAACGGCTCGGTTGCGAACGCCTTCACCGTCTCAATACCGCCGACGTTGTTTTCGAGGCGGGCGTTAAGTCGCCCAACCGACGAGCGCACCGTCTGGTACTTCGGATGGATTACCTGCACGAACCAGTAACTCGCGTACGCCAGTACAGGGACGGCGATGACGGCCACCAGCGCCAGCCGGAAGTTGACCAGCAGCATCACTGCGCCCATCCCGCCCACGCGGAATACGATAGTTACAAGCTGGCTCAGGTTTGTTGTCAGGAACTCCTCAAGCTGATTGACATCGTTATTGAGGACAGACATCACCTCGCCGGTCTGGCGGTCGTCGAAGAAGCTCACCTCGCGCCGCTGGAGTGCGTCATATGTATCCACCCGAACGGCGTGTTGGAATCGCTGGGCGAACCGGTTCCACGCGAAGCTATTGAGCCAGCCGAACAGCGAGTTGCAGGCGTACGCAACGGCGATAATGGTCGCCGCAAGTAGGAACTGTGCGCCCTCACTTGCGGGGACCCACGCGTCCGGGACCGCAGGCAGCCCGAAGGCCCGCGTGTCGAAAAAGAGGGCGTCAATGGCGACCGCGAGAACAAACGACGGCACCAGTTCCATCCCCATCCGCAGGATCCCGGCGACGGCGCCGACGGCGAATTCGCCGACGCCGTCGCGTCCATACTCGCGAAGCAGCCGCGGCACCACCGTCTCTGTGTCCGCCCGTACTGTTGCGAGCGCGTCGTCGGCAGTGTCGCCGCTCACCGACCTACCTCGCGCTCACGGGCGGCTCGATGGGTTGTGACAACCCGCCGGATCACAGCTGTTTGTACTCGCGGCCGCACTCCGGGCAGGCGCGTACCTTTCCCACCTCGTCGGGATTGTCGCGCGTCGCGAGGTCCTCCTCGCAGTGGGCGCAGAGAAGCCGCTCGTAGGTGTCTTTCTCGATATCGCCGGCCCGCAGTCCCCGCCGAACACTGTCCATACGCGGGCTAATACCCCCGGGCTGTTAAAGCTCGGCGGCCCGTTCCGACACGTTATAATTCGCCCGCGTGGAACAGGGGGCGTGTCCCGTCGTCGGCTCTTCGCGTCGCTGTGCTCGATGGTGTTTCTCGTCAACCTGGCACGGGTCGTGTTCGCACCCCTCATTGAGCCGATCGCCACGACCCTGGCGGTGACGCCTGGTTCACTTGGAATCGTCGTCACAGCCACGTGGCTGGGGAGCGCGCTGCCGCGTGTCCCCACCGGCTGGCTGCTCACCCGGGTGGCCCGTCACCACGTCGTCGCGGGCGCCGGCTGCGTGCTAACGGCTGCGGCGGCGCTGGCGTCCGCCGCGCCGAGCGTGCCGACCCTCGCGGTCGGCGCATTCCTAATGGGGCTCGCTTCGGGCGTCTACTTCATCGCCGCGAACCCGCTTGTCTCCGAGCTGTTTCCCGACGCCGTCGGTCGCGCGCTGGGCATCCACGGGATGGCTTCCCAGGTGGCTGCCGCCGGTGCCTCCATCATCGTCATCGGCGTCGTCGCCGTGTTCGGCCACTGGCGGGTGACGTTCCTCGTTATCGCGCTTGCGGCCGCGCTCGCGACCATCGGTCTCGTGCTCGTGGCGCGCCGGACTGAGCTGCCTGATGCGGGCAGCGCTGACCGTAATCTGCTGGCGGCCGCCCGCGCACAACTGCCTATCATCATTACGGGTGTGTTCGTCACCGGTAGCGTCGGTTTCGTCTGGAACGGTCTGTTCAATTACTTTCCAACGTACATGCTGACGAAGGGGCTCGACCAGTCAACTGCCCAACTGATGCTGTCGGTGGTATTTGTCGCCGGCATCCCTGCCTTTCTCTTCGGTGGTCGACTGGCCGACCGGCTGTCTAATGTGCCGCTCATCCTCGGCGTCGTTGGAGGGTTCGTCATCTGTCTGTTCGTCCTGCCTCATGTGACCGGATTGTGGCCGCTCGGCGTCGCGAGCGTCCTGCTGGGCTACATCGTCCATTCGCTGTTTCCTGTGATGGACACCTACCTGCTAGGGTCGCTGCCGGACCACCACCGCGCGTCGGCGTACACTGCCTACTCGGCCACGATGATGCTGCCGCAGGCGATGGGTGGTGTCGTCGTCGGCACGCTTACCGACGCTGGCGTGCCGTTCGACACACTGTACACCGGATTCGGCACGGCGCTGACTGCCGTCTTCGTTGGCCTGGTTGCGCTCCACGCTGCTGGCCGACTCCCGGTAGGCAACGTCCAGCCGGAGCGAGCCACCTGACTCTAACCGGTGTGGTAACCCCTATACGCGTCCCGGCCGAGGCACTCGGTGATGGAGTACGTTCAGGAGCGGGTGGCTACCCTCCACGACTTCGACGGCGCGGCGCCGGACGCGCCGACAGACAGGACGGCCGTTGTCGTGCCGATGACGGAACGCGATCACGCCTCGCTAGCCGCTGAGCGGGTGCTCTCGACGCTCGCCGACGTGTCGCCCGACCGCGTGGTGGTGCCGCTGCGCGCCGACGAGGCGGCTGCCCCCGCGGTGGCCGATTGGCTCGACGGGTTTGATCTACCCGTTGAACCCGTGTGGTGTGATGGCCCCCGGCTGACGGACCTGCTGGCGGAGGCGGGACTCGACGGCCCCCGTGGCAAGGGCCGTGATGTCTGGCTGGCGCTCGGTATCGCCGCCCAGTCGCCGTATGTCGCGGTCCACGACGCCGATGCCACCTCCTACGGGCCGACGCACGTACCACGGCTGCTCTTCCCGCTGGCGCATGGCTATCAGTTCTCGAAGGGGTACTATGCTCGCGTGGAGAACGGCCACCTGTACGGCCGATTGTTCCGCTTGCTCTATCGGCCGCTGGTACGCGCGCTTGCGGACGGTCACCCCGACGCTGCTATTCTGCGGTATCTGGAGGCATTCCGCTACGCCCTATCGGGAGAGTTCGCTGCCACAGGGCAGGTAGTGCGGTCTCTGTGTGTCCAGCGCGGGTGGGGACTGGAGGTCGGCACGCTTGGGGACGCCTACGCCGCGGCCGGTTTCGACGGATCCGCGCAGGTCGACCTCGGCCGTCATGAGCACGACCACCGGGCCGTCTCCGGCCCGGCGGGGTTGTCGACGATGAGTCAGGAGGTGACCGCGGCGCTGTTGCGGGCGGTCACCGAACACGGACCGACCATCGACTATGAGACACTGCCGAGCCGGTACCGCGCGGCCGCCCAGGCGCTCGTGGATGCCTATGCGGCCGACGCGGCATTCAACGGCCTTGCGTACGACCGCGAGGCCGAACTCGCACAGGTAGAGGAGTATGCAGACTCCGTCGTAGCTCCTGGCACAGATACGCGGCTTCCGGCCTGGGAGTCGGCGCCACTGGAGCCGGCAGCCGTCCGGGAAGCTGCTGCGCGGGACTTGGAGGCAGTTCGGTGACGCTCTCGCCGGATGAGGTAGCCGGTGTGGTCGACCTGTTCGGTGCGCTTACACACGCGGAACTCGCGACTGCGCTTGAGGAACTCGGCTACCGACGCGACGAACCTATCCCTGACTCGGACGTGCGGGCAGCCGTCGACGCGTACGCGCTTGTCGCCTACGAACCTGTGGATGCGGCGGGCGAGCGGCTGGCGGTCGGCCCGGCCGCGTTCCCCACACTCCCTGAGGGTGCCGAGGACCTCCCGCACATCCTCGATGTCGACGCGCGGGCGCCCAACCGGGCGGCGCTTGCGACGGCTGCCGAGCGGCAGTTCCGTGCGGACGTGGCCCGCGCCGTTGACGCTGGCGACGCCGAGCGCATCCGCCGACTCTTGGACGTGAGCTATGATCTTGAAGCATGGGGCGACGTCAATCTTGCGGCACTGCGAGACAGACTGGATGAGGCGCTCGCGACAGACTGACGCGGCCGCTGGACCGTGGGCGGTCGACTTATGGGCCGTCCCCGCGTCCGCAGTGGTATGGATGTAGACCTCGCGCTCGAGGCAGTTGCGGCCCACGATCCGGCTGTGGTGACCGGTGAAGAGCGCGAGGCGGCGGTCATCGTACCGGTCGTTGAATACGAGGGGCGCGTCCATCTGCTGTTCATCAAGCGCGCAGATCACCTCGGCGAGCACGCCGGCCAGATGTCCTTCCCTGGCGGCGGTCGCGAGCCCTCTGACCCGGACTTGCTGGCGACGGCCCTCCGGGAAGCCAGCGAGGAGGTAGGAATGGACACCGACCGGGTAGAGGTGCTGGGCCGGCTTGACGACATCTCGACGGTCACACGGTATGCTGTCCGGCCATTCGTGGCGCGGGTTCCACAGCAGGAGTGGGTACCCGACGAGCGCGAGGTGGCCGAGGTGGTGCTCCTCCCGATTGACGGGCTGACCGATCTCGCCAACTACGAGAGCGAGCGGCGCGATCACCCTCACTACGGGGAGATACGGCTTCACTTCTTCCGCGTGAACGGTTACACCGTTTGGGGTGCGACGGGGCGGATGCTCGTTCAGTTTCTCGAGTTAACGACCGACTGGTCGCCGCCCGAAGAGGTTGACCGCGTTGTCGACCCGGACGCCGACTACCCAGTCTGACCGACGGGGTCGTCGGCCTGCGCCTGTAGGACGAGCAGTTCTGGCCGCTCAAGCGCTCGCTCGTACCGCTCCGGAGCGTGTTCGCGGAGTTGTGCCGGCGGTTCCGGCTCCCGCACCGCAGTCAGCCGCCAGCCGGTCGTCGCAACCGACTCTAACAGCCTCCCGGTCGGCCGGTAATACGTCGGGAGGTCGACTGTGCTCCAGTCGCTCGTCGTTGCTGTCGGCGAGGCATACCGGTCGATGTCGTGCTGCTCGGCGAGATACCGGGGGTGGATTGTCGTCACGACGAGTGTTGCTTCCAGTCGAGCCGCTTCCCGAAGTGCCGCGAATACCGCCGCCAATGATGGCACGTGGCTCACTACGAGGTGAGAAACCACGAGATCAACCGGCTCTTCAAGCAGGGTGGAGGCGTTTGCGAGTCGGCCGTGGTGGAACGTCGCCGATGGATGTCGCTCGCGGGCGACTGCCAGTGCGCCGGCGGAGATATCGACACCGACCACCGCAGCATCTCGTTCAAGAAACCACTCAACAGTATCGCCACGGCCACACCCAGCCAAGAGCACTCGGTCGTTTGCGGGGTCAGGGACCAGCTGTGTCGTCGCCGGCCAGGTGAACGTCTGCTGATAGACGCCCGTCGCCCACGGCGTCGCGAGACTCTCCGTGTCGGTCCAGTCGGTCAACGCGTCGTACCCGGACGCAATATCGGGGAGGTCGGGGGGGTTGTCGGGCAACGTGTGGCTGTTGGGACGCGACGGCCTTGTGTCCCAGCCTGTCGCGGCAAGCCTCGCGGCAAGCGATGACAGTTACGTGCGGCGCCCGTAGCACAGATGTGACACGACAGCCGCAGACGCTCGCTTGCCGACCCGTGGAGGTGGCGGCGTGCTGACCGACGAGTCGCCGGTTGCCCGCGCGGGACTAGACGGCGTCGCGGTGAAGCCGCTGGAACACGATCTCGCCGCGGCAGCAGACCTGGCGACGGACCTGCTGGTCGTAGACTACGAAGGTCGCGACGCCTTTCCGGACGCTGACCGGCTCCGATCACTGACGGTCGATCGCCGGGTCGCGGTGACGACGCCGGTCCGTGCGGACGGCTTCGACCCATTGGATGATACCTCGCTGCTCCCGTTGCCCGAGGGGGTTGAGCGCGTGCTCGTCGCCGGCAACCCGGCGTACCTCACCGACGCCGAGCGCGATCGGGCGGTCGCTCCGCGGTTGGGTGCGGCCCGCGAGACGGCACCCGAGGCATGGGTCGGCACCGAGGGTATCGAGCGTATCGCATTGGCGGCCGGCGGCACCCAGTACGAACTGCTGGGCCGCCACACTGCCCGCGAGGTGCGCGCGCTTCGGGCGGCCGGCTTCGAGGGTCACCTCGCGTTATACGCACCGGTCGTACTCACGAACGACGAGGACGCTGTGCTGGACGCTGTCGGCGGCTACGCTGCCCGCCGCGGACCGGTGCGGCGTGCGCTCCCGGACAACGCGGCGACGGACGCGAGCGCGACGGGCCGGGCCCGCGAGGTGCTCACGCAGGCCGTCCACGACTTCGCGCTCGCGGGCGAGACCGAGACGGTCGCCGACCGGATTGAGAATCTCCGCGAAGCGGGCGTCGACACCATCGTCGGCTACCCAGCCCGCGGACTTGCTGACTTCCGCTGAACCAACACCGGCACGCCGAAGTGCCGTCACCAGCAGAGGAACGATATGGACGTGGCAGTCGTCGGCGGCGGTGCGGTCGGGGTGACGGTCGCGCACGACCTTGCGGACACAGCCGACGTGACGCTGTACGAGGCTGAAACGCTCGCGGCAGGCGCGAGCGGCCGGGCGGCCGGCATCTGTTATGACGCGTTCTCCGACCGCCGAGATGCTGCTCTCGGCGAGCGGGCGCTTGCACGGTTCCGCGAGCTCTCTGGCGGCGGTGGGTTCGCATTCACGGACTGCCCATACGTGTGGCTGGCCCGTGCTGGCGACGATCGGGTCGCCCGCGAGATACGCGAGGGGGCCGAGCGGATGCGCGAGCACGGCCGTGCAGTGACGGTGCTTGAACTCGAGGCACTGGCCGAGCGGTTTCCCCGGCTACCGACAGGGAACGTTGCTGTCGCGGCCATCGCAGAGTCGGCCGGCTACGCCGACCCCGAAGCGTATACACAGACCATGGGGCTGCTGGCCCGGACGCGCGGTGCTACCATCGCGGAGGAAACGCCTGCTCGGCTGACATCCGATGGCGCTGTCGAGACGGCTGACGGCCGCCACGAGGCCGATGCCGTTGTCGTCGCTGCGGGCGCTCATACACGAGATATCGTCGCGGCCGTCGGGGCTCTCCCGGTGAAGCCGTATCGCGTGCAGGCGCTCGTGACCGACTCGGTTGATCTCGCCCCGCCGATGCTGTTCGACGCGACGAACGGGTTCTATCTCCGGCCGCACGGTGACGGGGTCCTGGTTGGCGACGGGACCCAGCCGGTGGAGCAGGACCCTGACGACTGGGACCCCGAAGCAGATACCGAGTTCCGCGAGGCCTGCATCGAGTACCAGGAGCAAGCCCTCGGTTGGTCGTGGCCAGAGACGCGCTCGTGGGCGGGGCTGTGTACTGCGACGCCGGACGGCGACCCATTGGTCGGTGAGCTCGCGGATGGCGTCTACGTGGCGACCGGCTGGCAGGGCCATGGATTCATGCGCGCTCCAGCCGTCGCTGAGCGGTTGGCGGCGCAGGTACTCGGCGAGGATGGACCGATATCAGGCTTCGAGCCGTCGCGGTTCGACGGCGATGAGGCGTTCGAGATTGTCGAGGGGATGCGTGTCGAGGGTCGGTAGTTACTCGGCGTCGTCGGTCTCTCCTGGCTCCGCCGGCGCGTCGTCTGTCTCGTGTGTCTGGGCGTCGTGGTCCGTCGTGTCTTGGTCGCCCGTGCCAGCACGGACTTTCGGAATTTCGACGTGAAGGGTTCCTGTCTCGGTGAGCGTTGCCTCTGCCGCCTCTGGGTCGACGGCCGCGCCTTCCGGAAGATCAACCGACCCCTCAAGCGTCAGCCCGCGGCCGGGGAACACCATCTCGAACTCTTCGTGTAGCCCTCGAAACCGATCAAGCCGCACGTGAACTGCCCCTTCCTCGAAGCGTACCTGCACATCATCCATCTCGACGCCCGGAGCATCGAAGACGGCGAGGTAGGCGTCGTCGCTTTCCAGCAGGTCGGCGGCGAGCGGCCGCTCCTCCTGGACGCGCGCGGACACCTTCCCGGCCCCTTCGAGGAGACGCTTACCGACCGATTCTCCGAACTCGCGGATATCGCTCATACGAGTGCTTCGCCCGGCATGCTCAAAGCGGTTGCGCCCTGCCCCGCACTTACGGAAGTACGAGGAGAAAGCCTCGTGCTTTACCGCGGGGAGGAAGTCAAACCTCTATCTCTTCGACAGGGCCGCCGCAGTAAGGACACGAGAACGCGTCGACGCCCGTGTCGTCGGGCATGTCGTACGTGAAGTGGAGCCCAGCCATGTCGAACTCGCAGTCGTCATCGGTACAGACGACCTCCATCGTCTTTGGCATACGTGCGGGTAGACACCCCCCGGCCTTCAACATCCCGGCTCTCGGGCAGAAGACGTATTTTGGTTGGCGGAGAAACCGCGGTATGCAGAACCGGGACCGGACGACCCGGGAGCGCATCGCGGACTACCTACGGACAGAGACCGCTGAGGCCGGCACTCTTGCGAACGAGTTTGGCGTGACGACGGCCGATGCGCTGGCCCATGTGAAACATATTGCTCGGTCGCTTGACGGTACCGACGAGCAACTGCTTGCGGCCCCGCCGGAGTGTCGCGCCTGTGGCTTCTCCGCATTCGACGACCCTGCCAATCGCCCCTCGCGGTGTCCCGAGTGCAAAAGCGAGAGTCTCACCGAGCCGGCGTTCACCATCGAGCCGACATAATCAGGAGTCGGCCAGTGGCGCCTCGACTGCTGCCCACGCCGGCGGCGCCACGCGTGCCGCTGTCTCCGCGGCGAGCGCGCGCCGTAGGCTGTCGCGACCGCCAGCCTCCAATCCCCTCGTCATCGTGGGGCCGGGCTCGTTACGCGACAGCGAACAGAACGAGGTTGTGCGCGCCCGGGCCGAGGCCAACAGCGGCCACGAGCCCGAGATACAGCGCCGCCTCCGACGGGTCCTCGCGAACGTAGCCGCGGAAGGCGAAAAGCACCCCCGTCGCGACGACGAGTTTTACGAAGACGAACAGCCATGCCTCGCCGAACAGTGCCGCGGGTGGGAGGCCGGCGCCGGCCTCGATGAGCACTGCCGATAGCGGCGTCTGCTCGCCGAAGCCGAGGTGGATGCCGACGGCGGTGGAGATGGCGTCGAGTGTGTGCCCGAACACGACAAGCAATCCCGGCCATCCTGTGACGGCCACCCGGTCGCGGGCCGCCAGCCAGACACCGCCGGCGACTACCACCGACACCAGCAGGCCCGCTAACGGCCATCCGGGTGTCAGTGAGTCGCGGGCGAGCGCGACACCGATCGCCGCTGCCAGCAGGGCGGTCGCCACACCGCCGCCCGACAGTGCCAGCGTGCCCGGTACGGAGGGCAGTTGCCATCGGTCGGCCGGTCGGTCCGCGACGACCAGCCACACGGCTCCGGCGCCGGTGAACGTGGTGGCGTAGACGATGGGGTTGCCAAACAGCGGCGCGAGGGCGCTCGGGATGGCCTCGACCTGGTAGAGCGCATATCCGGTCGCCCCGGCGACCATCCATGGCGCAAACCCGGCGACGACCAGTGACGTGACCGGCGGCCGGCGGCGATAGAGTGTTCCCCCGACCGCGGCAACCCCGAGCAGGACCGCCGCGAGGTACGGCAGCGGCGGGAGTGCGGCTCCGGTCGGAAGCAGTTGCGCGAACACGTCCCTCCCGGCGGGTGGTACGGGTGAAAGCGTTGTGGACCCGCTCCATCCGGGCCGCGAGTCGAACGGCCTATGGCCGGTCGCCACAAATCTTGTACGTGTCCGCGGAACCACAGTACAGTCCAGGTGTCTGCAATATTGGTCCTGCCGAGCGACAGCAACGCTACCGGTACGCGGCCGCCTCCATCGTCGCCGCCGTCGTCTATGCCGGGACGGTCGTCTTCGCTGATGCGCCGCCCGTACTTCTGATCGGGCTGGCCGTCCCCGTCGCCCTTGCGACCGAGTGGCTCCTGCAGGCGCGGCGGTCCTTTTGCGCGACGCTCGCGTTGGCGGGTCGGTACGCCTTTGACGGCGCAACCGGCCAGGTTGAGACTCCGGCTAATCGCCGCGTCGACCAAGTGACGGCGGTCAGGTTCGTCGCCGTCGGTATTGTGGCGGGCCTGTTTGCGGCTGGCCTCGCCTACTGGCTGGCCGTCTCTGTCTGATTCCCTGGGTTGCCCTACAGCCCGGCAATCTGGCTCTCGCGGGTCTACGTCACGGGCGCGCCAGTCCCGTCGATTGTGATGGCTGTCTCGCCGCGCGCCTTCGTCGTCAGTCGCTCCTTGGCAGCATCTCCTCAGAGTTGGTTGTAGCTCGAACAATCCGGGCCCGAGTCAAGCGTGCGATGACAGTGATAGCCGGGGGCTTTTCGTCCCTGCGGCGCCCTCTGCAGGTATGGACCGTGCCACCCTCGCGCCACGCATCGACCACACTGTGCTGGGGCCGGCGACGACCCCCGGCGACGTTGAGGGCGTGCTCGACCAGGCGAGCGCTAACGGGATGAATGCCTGTGTCCCGCCGTGTTACGTCGCCGCAGCGAGTGCGCACGCGCCGGATGTCACCCTTGCAACTGTGGTTGGCTTCCCGCACGGCCAACACGCTCCTGAGACGAAGGCAGGAGAGGCCGAACGGGCCTGGGAGGCGGGCGCGGACGAACTTGACGTCGTCATCAACGTAGGGCGGCTTCGAGCCGGCGAGGACCAGGCCGTTCGTGAGGAGCTGGCCGATCTCGTTGCGTGTGTCCCGGTGCCGGTGAAGGTCATTATCGAGGCGCCGCTGCTCTCGGAGGCCGAGACCCACCGCGCCTGCGAGGCGGCGGTTGAGGCCGGGGCGGCGATGGTAAAGACGGCGACGGGGTTCGCCGACGGCGGTGCAACCGTCGCCGACGTTCGGCTCATGAGCGACTACCTGCCGGTGAAAGCGTCGGGTGGAATCGGTGACTACGAGACGGCAGTGGCGATGCTCGAGGCGGGCGCCGAGCGCATCGGCGCGAGCTCCGGGGTCGCTATCTTAGACGGAGCGCCGACGAGCGAGTGAGCTGGCGGGCGGTTCCGTCGCGCTTTTCCGCTCGCGGCCGCTTTCATGTGTATGGCCCGCTACCATATCGAGACGTACGGCTGCACCTCGAACCGCGGCGAGAGCCGCGCCATCGAGCGGCGGCTCCGCGACGCGGGCCACCGCCGCGTCCCTCTCGAATCGGCGGATGTGGCGATACTCAACACCTGTACTGTCGTCGAGAAGACCGAACGGAACATGCGCCGGCGGGCCGAGGAATTAGAGACGGCCGTCGACGACCTCGTCGTCACTGGCTGCATGGCGTTGGCCCAAGGGGAGCAATTCAGTGATATTGACGCTCAGGTAGTCGGCTGGGAGGATGTTCCCGCGGCCGTCACCAATGGCGAGTGTCCGACGACAACGCCCGATGCCGAGCCGGTGCTGGACGGTGTCGTCGGTATCTTGCCAATCGCCCGCGGCTGTATGTCCAACTGCTCGTACTGCATCACGAAGCACGCTACTGGCCGCATCGACTCACCGTCCGTTGCCGAGAACGTCCGCAAGGCGGAGGCGCTGGTCCACGCGGGTGCCAAGGAGATTCGTGTCACCGGTCAAGATACAGGCGTCTACGGTTGGGACACCGGCGAGCGGAAGTTGCCGGAGTTGCTCGACCGCATCTGCGACATTGATGGGGAGTTTCGCGTCCGGCTAGGGATGGCCAACCCCGGCGGTGTCCACGGTATCCGTCACGAGCTCGCGGACGTGTTCGCCGCCAACGAGAAGCTCTACAACTTCATCCACCTGCCAGTACAATCGGGCAGCGACGACGTGCTCGCAGACATGCGCCGCCAGCACCGCGTCGAGAAATTCCGCGAGTGTGTTGCGGCGTTCGACGACCGTCTCGACCACTGGACGCTGTCGACGGACTTCATCGTCGGGTTCCCCACCGAGACGGATGTTGACCACGAGCGGTCGATGGAGCTGTTGCGCGAGGTGCGCCCCGAGAAGGTGAACGTCACCCGATTCTCGAAGCGGCCAAACACTGACGCCGCAGAGATGAAGGGACTTGGCGGCCAGACGAAGAAGGACCGCTCAAAGGCGATGAGCGCACTAAAGATGGATATCGTCAGCGAGGCTCACGAAGAGCTGGTCGGGACACGCCGAGAGGTCCTCGTCGTTGAGCCGGGGACGGGCGACTCGATGAAGTGTCGCGACTCCGCCTACCGACAAATCATCGTTCAGAACGCGAGCGAGCATGGCATTGAGCCGGGTGAGTTCCTCGAGGTCGAGGTGACGAGCGGTGAGCGGGTGTATGCATTTGCTGAGCCAGTTGTGACCCCCGACGCAGGTCCCGTTGCAGCCGACTGATAGCGAGCGGAAACTCATGCCTGTCTGGGATGGCAAGAGTAACGACCGACCTTTGGTGTGGGCGCCGTTTTCTCCGACGTGGCCGACCATCGCCTCTCCCGCGCTTCCGAGCATCTCCACTATGACTGGAATCGCGACCGCGAACCCGTACTCCGGGTGGCGCCCGGCGAAACGGTTGCGGTCGCCTGTCGCGACGCTGCTGACGGTCAACTACCACGCGGTGCGACTGTCGCCGACGTTGAGGCGGTCGACGCACCCGGGCATGCGCTGACCGGTCCCATTCACGTCACCGGAGCCGAGCCGGGCGACACGCTCGCGGTCGACGTGCTGAGCGTTGAACACGAAGGCGTCGGCTGGACGTACGTCTACCCCGGCGAAGCCGATGTAGGGTTGCTTCCTGAGGAATTTCCCGACGGCGCCGTCTACACATGGGACCTTGAGGGGGATGTCGGCCACTTCGTGAACGGCATCGAGGTGCCACTGGCTCCGTTCCCAGGCGTCCTTGGAGTCACACCCGCCGAGCCAGGGCCGCACTCGACGACGCCGCCCCGACGGGTCGGCGGCAACCTTGACGTGAAACATCTTACTCCGGGGGCGACGCTGTATCTCCCTGTTGAGGTGGCGGGCGCACTGTTCTCAACAGGCGATCTCCACGCGGCACAGGGTGACGGGGAGGTATGCATCACGGCCATCGAGATGCCTGGTACGGTTCGGCTCCGCCTCCGGTTGGCAGACCGGGATGTCGATGGCCCGCGACTGGATCCAGCGGGTCCGTACGCGCCACCGGGGTCGGACCCAACGGCAGTGACGGGGCTAGGGGCGGACGTGAACGAGGCGACCCGCGAGGCGGTTCGTGGGATGATTGCCCGACTCGTCGACGGAGGGCTCACGCGCCAGCAGGCGTACATGCTCTGCTCGGTGGCGGTCGATCTGAAGGTGAGCGAGGTCGTCAACGACACCGTCGCGGTGACGGCCTACACCGGCGTCGGGCCCGCCTGAGTGGGCGGGAGCTATTTGCCCCCGTGTGCCGTGGGTCGGATATGGCAGGCTACTCTGTCGACCACCACCTCAGCGACCGTGAGGCGAACATCCACCGCAGCTTCGACAACAGTCTTGATCCCGTGCTCAGCGTTGAGCAGGGTGACGTGGTCCGGTTCGAGTGTCGCGACGCTGTCGATGGTCAACTCGATCTTCAGTCGACGGCCGAGGACGTGACAGATGTGAGCTTCGACCCGGTCCATCCGCTGACCGGGCCGGTTCATGTCGAGGGAGCCGAACCGGGCGATGTGCTTGAGGTGGAACTGCTTGACCTCCAGCACAAAGGCTGGGGGTACAACGTGTTCATGCCCGGCGAGATGGGACTGGGGCTGCTTCCAGAGGAGTTCCCCGACCCCGGCATCCACGTCTGGGATCTTGAGGGCGATGTCGGCCACTTCGTGAACGGAATCGAGGTGCCGCTGGATCCGTTCCCGGGCGTCATCGGTGTCGCTCCCGGAGAAGACGGTGCACACGACACCCTCCCACCATATGACACGGGAGGCAACATGGACGTAAAGCACCTCACCGAGGGGTCGACGCTGTACCTCCCGGTAAAAAACGAGGGTGCGCTGTTCTCAACGGGCGACTGTCACGCTGCGCAAGGTGACGGTGAGGTCTGCGTGACTGGTATCGAGGCAGAGATGTTCGTCACCGCGCGGTTCAACGTGCGCTCGGACATGGACATCCACCAGCCGCAGTTCGAGACAGACGGTCCGTTCACGCCCACCGGCGCCGACGAGCGCATGTACGGCACTACTGGCATCGATTCGGACCTGATGGAGGCGACGAAGAAGGCCGTGAAGCACATGATACAGCACCTCAATGAAGAGCGGGGGCTCACCCGAGCCGAGGCGTACATCCTCTGTTCGGCCATTGTCGACCTGAAAATCAACGAGGTGGTCGACGCGCCCAATTGGACAGTGTCGGCGTACCTGCCCGAGAGCATCTTCCCTTAGCGGGCGAGCCGCTCCGTCTCGTCGTCGCGTTTCCATTCGCCCAGTTCCTTTGGATCGACGTGGACGAACACATCGTCGACCTCCGGGAGCGCACGGATGGACTCGACGACGGCTGTTTCGATGTCGTGAGCTTCTGCAAGGCTTGTTGTCCCTTCAACCTCGATGTGCAGCGAGACGTCGATTTCTGGTCCGACATAGTGGGCGACGACATCGTGAGCGCCCTCCACGTCCGGGTGGGCGAGTGCACGCCGGAGGATAGCGGTCCGCAGCTCCTCAGGCGGAGCACCGCCGACGAGGTAAGTGAGGTTATCTCGGACCACTTCGACGCCAGTGTAAACGACGGCGGCTGACACTGCCAGCGCGGCCAGCGGGTCGAGCAGGGGAATCCCTGCCTGTGCTCCAAGGACGCCCGCGAGCGCGGCCCCGGCCGCGAGAATATCGTTGCGGTTGTCGAGTGCGGTCGCCCGTAGCGCCGGTGAGTTGCGCTGTTCAGCGGCCCTGAGAACAACCCGATAGAGACCGAACTTGACGACCGCACCGCCCGCGAGCACGAGCCCGGCAACCGGGCCGCGGGCGACCACGACGGGGCCCGACAGCAGAGTCGTAACAGCGTTGTACGCCACCGCGCCGCCTGCAAGGAAGATGCCGGCCGCTACCGCCAGTCCAATGAACGGCTCGATGCGTTCGTGGCCATGGGGATGTTCGCGGTCCGGCGGACGGGTCGTCAGGTAGAGGCCGACGAGCACCACCGCCGAGTAGGCGGCATCAGCAAGGCTGTTGGCTGCCTCCGAGCCAACCGCGAGGCTGCCGGTTGCGCGCCAGACGACAGCCTTCGCGGCAAACAGTCCGAGGTTGGCCACGAAGACGAGCAGGCCGACCCGTCGGAGTGCCTGCCGTCGTGACATGGCCGCGCTTGGACGCTACTCGGCATAGGCGTGTCGCCCAGCCCGCGAGTCGAACGATTCAAGTCTCCGAGTAGCGACCGTCTTGTATGAAGGACCACGGCCGTTCCTCAACGAAACGAACTGGCGGACGACGCCGCGCTAACCGCGGGAAGCGAAAGCACGAACTCGGCGACTCGCCGACGGAGACACGTGTCGGCGACCGGAAGCTGAAATTCGTTGACGCCCGCGGCGGCAACCAGAAGGTGCGAGCCATTCGCTCCGATGTCGCAAGCGTCGCCACCGGCGACGGTGAGACGGTCCAGGCAGAGATCGAGAACGTTGCGGAAAACGAGTCGAACCCCAACTACGTCCGTCGGAACATCATCACCAAGGGCGCCGTCATCGAGACAAGCGAAGGGCGGGCCCGCGTCACCTCTCGGCCCGGCCAAGACGGCCAGATAAACGCCGTTCTACTCGAGTAATCAGGGACGCGGCGCCGCCTTCTGGAGCGCCGTCTCGGCGATATTGCCGCCGTAGTCGCCGGCCCGTGACAGTGAGTCGACGACCAGCCCTAGCAGCTGTGCCTCCTGTGGCTCCAGTTCAAGCAGATGAGCATCCGTCTCGCGGACTCGCTCGTCGACGGCGTCGACAGACGCGCGGGCATCGTTGGCGAGGCCAGTCGCCTCGTCGGGCTCTTCCGACAGCATCGCGTTCATTGCCTGCTCGATGACGCTCACCGCTGCTTCGTGTAGTCGACGGATGTCATCGGCGATGGCCTCTGGTGGGGCCGACAGTTCCTGAGCGTTTTCAGCAATCTTCGAGGCGTGGTCGGCGACCCGCTCCAGTTGCCTGGCACACGAGTGGTAGTCGAAGGCTGTTTCGCGGTCAAGGTCGACTTCGGCGGCTGTTGACGGGTCCCGGAGCACCGATCGGAACACCCGCGAAACCATGTAATAGAGTCGGTTCACATCGTTGTCGCGCTGGATGACATCGGCCGCGAGATCGTCGTCGTCCTCGACCAATGCCGACACTGCGTCGGCGAGCATCGTCGTCGCGACGAGCCGCATCCGGGTGACAGCATTGTGGACCGACAACTCTGAGGAGTCGAGCAAGTCTTGGAGTTTTACGTGCTCGCTCGTCTCGCTGATGACCTCTAAACCGACGAGTCCACCGGCGGCGTCCCGAATGGTGCGTCGCTGGTCGGCGGTGATGCGGGGTGTTTCTAGCGTGATGACATCGAAGCCACTGACGTACATCGTCATCACCGCGCGGGTGAGTCCGTCGCCCTCAAGCCCGGTGATGTCTAACGTCCCTTCCACCTTCTCATCGCCGCGTTGCGGTGTCAGCAGAAGGGCGTCCTCTTCCGGGTGGAACTCCACGACGCTACCGCCGCTGACGCCGTTCTCGGTTGCCCACTCTTTTGGCAGACTCACGGTGTACGTCGAGCCACCGGTCACCTGCACCTTGCGCGTCTCCATGAGCCGGATGTCGACACTCTGGGAATATAAAGACTGTCATAGGTATATATTTCAATGCTCAGATAGAGAGGTGTGGTCAGATAGCTGCCTATGCGGCCGCTTTGCGCCAGATGTACCAATCGATTAGTAGGTCCCACTGCCGTCAGTCAGTATCCTAGTTCCGGTGGGGTCCCCGTATCTATATATATCTCTAGAGTGCGCTCCACCCAAAATTACTTTCCGCGTCACCGCGCCGTACTGTGTATGCCACGCACCGGCTACCAGGAGCAGCTTGAGGAGCTTCGCGAGGATGTCCTCTACATGAGCGAAGTAGTGCTCGACCGGCTCCGGATCGGGCTGTCGGCGCTTGAGGAGAAGGACGAGGACCTCGCGTGGGAAGTTATCGAGGGCGACGACGAGGTAAATGAGCTGTATCTGGAGCTGGAGGGCGACTGTATCGACCTGTTGAGCCTCCAGCAACCGGTAGCCGGTGACCTCCGGTTCATCGCTGCCTCGTTCAAGATTATCACCGATCTCGAACGGATCGGCGACCTGGCGACGAACCTCGGCGACTACACGCTTGACGCTGAACGGGACCGCTATCCGGACGTTGACATCCAGGCGATTGGTGACGCAGTTATCGAGATGGTTGAGGACGCGATGGCCGCCTACGCCGCGAGCGACGCTGTCCAGCCGTTTGAGATTGCTGAGCGCGATGAGGAAATCGACGCGATGTGTGAGCGGGCCTCTACCACCGTCGTGCGCGATCTCATCGAGACGGAGTTCGACACCGATGCCACCGATACCGAGATTGAGGATCTCATGGCAGATGTCTCACGGTTCTTGCTCACCGTCCGAGACCTCGAGCGGGTCGGCGACCATGCCGTTAATATTGCCGGGCGTACTCTCTACATGGTCGAATCTGACGACGAACTTATCTACTGACGACGATATTCCTTGACGATACGTTCGGCTCGCTCCTCGTCGGTTACCGGCTCGCGCAGCGTCCGTTCATCTGTCTCGACGACAAGCAGTCGCTCGCCCGACCGCAGCCACAGCGCTAGCCCGACGGGAGTCGCGAGAAACAGCCCGGCCGCGACCGGTGCGACCGTTAGGAAGTCGACGCCGGCGCCAACTGCGGCCGTCGGGACGAGAACGGCTAGTAGTAGCGCCGCCAGCCCCGCAATTAGTGGGCGGGTGTCGCGACCGCCCGAGACGATCCGTGCGCTCTGTATTGTCGCTGGGTCGACTGTGGTATCGTTGACGACAAGCGGCTCCTCACTTGGCGACGTCATCCTCTGGTACCTCCATGATGCGGTCCGCAATAGACTCAACGTCGCCGGCGCCCATGGCGCTTTGTGCGAGCAGGTGACCGCCGATGACGCTCGGTGAAATGACGGTGTCTGCGCCCGCCCGCCGGAGCTTCGCAACGTTCTCGCGGTCGGTGGCGGCCGCGACGATGTCGAGTCCGGGGTTGAGTTCGCGGGCCGTGAGCACGGCCATCGCGTCCTGTGCGTCGTTGTCGGTGGCGGCGACGAGCGCGCGGGCGCGATTGACACCAACTCGGCGCAGTGGCTCCTCGTCGGAGGGGTCGGCGACGATGAACTCGATGTCTCGCTCGCGCAACCGGCCCGCTCGCTCCTGCGAGCGGGTGACGACGACAGACGGCCTGTTGGCCGCCGCCAGTTCCTCGATTATCGGTTCGGTGAGGTCCGATACCCCGACCACAATGACGTGGTCCTCTAGCAGGTCGAGTGTTGAGTCGTTCATGGTTCCGAGCGCTTGTGCGAGTCGTGCCTCGATTGCCGGCGTCAGCAGTGTCCCCAGCGCCACACCGAAGCTGGCGACGCCTAATAGCAGGACCGACATGGTGAACAGTCGGGCTGTCTGTGTCGTCGGGGTTACATCGCCATAGCCAACCGTTGACGCGGTAACGAGCGTGAAGTAGAAGGCATCCGTCACGGTTGCGACGTTGGCGAACTCCTCGCGGAGCACGTACGCGCCGATGGTACCGTACGCCTGTGCACCGACGATAGCCGCAAGCGACGCCAACTGCGTCGTCGACAGCGACAGCCCGCGATCGAATGCGCGGTAGTTCCCGAGCACCGTCGGTAGCGACAGCAGCGACAGGACAATCAGCGGTAGCGAGTAGGCGCTCGACTGTGCAAGCCCCTGTAGGGCCGTGACGGGCAGCAGGAGAACGGTGAGTCCCCACGCGATCCGGACGCGCCGTCGCAGGCCGTAGACAGCCATGAGCATCAGAAAGCCAGTGAGTGCGCCGGTAAAGCCGGCAGTCCGCTCGACCACAGCGGGGATGTATGGTGACAGCGGGCCGACGACACTGGTCGCACCAATGTTGATGATGCCGGTGACGACCGAGAGAACGGCCACGAGCGTGGGAAGCCATACGGCCGCCCGGAGGCCAAGAACCTGCGCCAGCCGTCGTCGTTGGCCCCGGTCACTCATGTGCGGAGTCGACTCCGTGCGCGAGCATAAACCGTCCGGTGGTCGTATATCCCTGCCCGCATTTCCGGAGATATGGCACCGCTTCCAGTCGAGGTGGTTCTCGGCATCTATCTTGGCGTGCTCACGGGTATTCTGCCGGCGGCCGTCGCGTGGGCGATGGGGTTTCTCTTCAAGTATCTCACCGGCGTCACCATCCCTGGGTTCGGTGTGGTCGTGATGGCGCTGGCGCTGGCAGGCGTCAACGGCGGATTACTCGCACTCACCGACGAATCCATTACCCAGGCCGCGACGGGGCCTGTCGTCGTTACCGCCATCATTGTCGTGCTGATGCTGTCGCTATACGCCCACGCCAAAGGCGACCAGATGGGCGCGGCGTTCCCCCGGCGGCTGTCGCTGCAGGCGCTCCGTGAGCGCACCCTCTCATCGGATGTCGCTGAGTTCGTCGGCGGCCGGAGCCAGGCGACGGTTGCTGTCGTCGGTGAGGTGGCCGACATGGAGGGGTACCCGCCGCTCCCTGCGGAACTTCGTGAGGATATCAAGAGCGGCGAGTGGCGTTTCCCTGCCGACCTGTCGGTGGGTGAATTAGAGTCACGGTTCGCCGAGCGACTCCGCACGGAGTTCGAACTCACGGATGTCTCGGTCACGCTGGACGAGCGCGCCCGCGCCACCGTCGCGGCTGCACCGCCGCTCTCAGGGCTTTCCAAGCGCGTTCCAGACGGCCATCGGGCCGTCTCCGTAGAAACGCTCGTCCCGACCGGAGTGGCGCGCGGAGATCTTGTCCGGGTCAGGACCGCCGACGGGGACGTGAAGGGGACTGTCGTCAGCGCTCGCTCAGGCGGGGGCGCGCCGGCCGCCACCGACGGCGGGACAACCGATGCACCGCCTGCCTCGGCCGTGGCGGCCACGATAACCGGCGGCGACGGCCGAGTGACTGTCGCCGTGCCTCGCGCTGAGGCGGGGACGCTGCTTGCGGCCGGACGGGGCCGTGTGGTCGTACAATCGCGGGGAATTCGCCGCGAGTACGAACTCGTCTCGTTGCTGCGCCGGGCTGGCAAGCGGTTCCGTAAGCTGACTGTCGCCGAGGGGAGTTCCCTTGTCGGCGCAACTATCGGCGGGGCGTCGCTGCGGGCCGACCACGGTGTTGGGGTGCTCGCGATGCGCCGCTCCGACGGCTGGACCATCGCCCCCCGCGGGGCGACGGAACTGGCGGCTGGCGACGAACTGTTTGCCGTCGGGTCGCGGGACGCTCAATGCCTTTGCGGAGGTGACTGGCTGATGCAGCTCGAGGGGGCCACGCTAGCCCGGCTCGCCGGCAACCTGTTCACCATCGTCGGCCTTGCCCTCTTGGCTGGCCTGCTGGCGGCTGTGCTGGGGCTTATCCACCGCTGGTACGCCCGATCGACGATTCCGGGTGGGCTTGCCGTCCTCACCGGACTCACTGGTGTCGTCCTCGTATTGAACGTCGATACTGCGCTCGGCACACTCATCGCGACGCCCGGTGGAGACGCCGGCCAGCCAGGGACTGTCCTCACGGGCGCGTCGGTCGCGGTGAACACTGTGACCATCGCAGCCGGCGGCGTCGCCGCAGCCGCGGGCGGCCGACTCGGCGACCAGGTGGGAGAGTCAATCCTCACGCTCACTGGGTCGGGTACCGTCGATATCGACGTCTCAGGGCTCGTTGAGGCCGTCGACCGGGTCATTACTGTTGACCTCCCCGACGAGGTGGCCGACATGGACGGCTACGACCCAGTACCGCCGACTGTCAAGACGTCGTTGTCGGGTGCCACTCTCGTGTTTCCCCGGCGTCTCACTATCGACGAACTCCATGACCGGTTGGTCGAGCGTCTGCGCGACGACTACGGCGTCGGCCATGTGGATGTGATCGTCGCCGCTGACGGAACCGTCGAGTACCTCGCGGTCGGTTCTCGCGAATCAGGGCTTGGCCCGACGCTCCCGCCCGAGACGTGTGCCGTCGCTGTGCGTGCCGACCCGGCGCTGGCGACCAGCGCTGGTGATCTCGTCCAGGTGTTCAGGGACGGGGCCAATGGTCCAGAGCGGGTCGCCGCGGGCGAACTCCGGGCCACGGTCGGCGATGTCGTGACGTTGGCCGTCGACGCCGCAGACGCCGATGCGTTCGACCCGGAAACGCGTTACCGGCTCGTGACGCTGCCGGTCGAACCCCGGTCGGACCGGGAGTTTGCATCGTTGCTGCGTGCGGCCGATGAGACGATGGGCGTGCTGACCGTCGCGACTGAAAGCCCGCTCGTCGGCTCGCCCATCGGCGCCATCGACGCGGCCATCGTCGCGGTGCGAGACGCCGAGGGACTGGTGCCTCTCCCGTCCCGCGACCGGGTTGTGGCCCCGGGCGATACGTTGTATGTCATCGCGACGCCGAGCAGGCTCCGCCGGCTGGACGCCGGCATTGGGCGAGCCGACAGCGACTAATCCCGTCAGCGCTACTTTCTCGTATGACCGACGATCCCGTCGACCCGAGCGAGATCGGCGAGCGCGACGCCCCGCCTGTTGAGGAGGCGCCGTACAAGATAATCTTCGAGGCGAACAAGTGCATCGCGGCCGGCAAGTGCGCCGAGGTGTCGGATAACTGGGAGATGGATATTAGAACCGGTATCGCTGAGCCGCAGGCCTACTTTTTCGACGAGGCCGACCTCGCCCACAATGTCCGGGCTGCGGAGGTGTGTCCCGCCAAGAAAGATCGGGGTGTTATTCATGTTGTCGACCGGCGGACGAACGAGGAGATCGCCCCTGATCCGGAGGGAGACGGCACACTGTCGGTCGACTGGGAGACGTAGCCTCTGGTCGGTGTGTACTCGTCCGACCGTAACGGCTTTTCTCCGGGGCGTCTGACTCCTGTCTGTGCGGGGATGGCCGAGTCTGGCCAAAGGCGGCGGACTTAAGATCCGCTCTCGTAGGAGTTCGTGGGTTCGAATCCCTCTCCCCGCACTCTCCGCTATCGGCGCCCGAGCCGCTTTTCCCCGCCCATCTCCTCTCCATTCGTGATGACAATTCCCGACAGCGCCGAGCGGGCTTTCGGCACACACGAGGCCTTTGAGCGCGATGAGGAGGGTGACGGCTACCTGCTGACAACCACTGTCTTCGAGACACGGGTGATTGCCGCCGAAACGGACGGGTGGGCGAACCGCTATACGCTGACAGTCCGGACACCGATGCTATCGACGGCAGTCGACGGCGAGGTCGGGCCGGACTTAGAGTCGGGGTGGTTCGATACCCTCCGCCGCCGTCTCGAAGACGCTCCGGGCGCGGTCCGCGAAGACGTCGAACTCTCGGCGTTCGAGCTGCGACAGGAGGGCCCCGACGCTGTGGCGGAGTTCAGCTTCGAATGGGGGAACGCTGACCGGGCGCCCCACATCGCCAAAGCGTTCGCCGAGTACGCCGAAGGCACCTACGTTGAGGGGATTATTCCCGGGTTCGACTACGGGGAGCCTGTCGACAGTCTCCTTTCGACGGCAAGTCAAGGTGATGAGCGCTCCGGGACCCCGCTGTAGTGTGGCGGTCTAATCCATCGCGATATACGTGTGTGTGTCCTCGACCCCCTCTAGAGTTCGGACCTTCGAGGCGGCGATGTCGCGGACATCGTCCGGTCCCTCGACGGCCACTTTTGCGATGAAGTCGACATCGCCAGCGACGATATCGACGTCGACGACCCCCTCGATGCCGGCGATTGCCTCTCGGAGCCGGTCAGCGTCGCCGGTGTGGGCCTTCACCGTGACGTAGGCGGTGACAGTCACGTGGCTCCCCCCGCGACAGCTGCCGGCTCGTCGCCGCCGACGATAATCTGCCGCACCTCTGAGAGATGCTCATAGTCCGCGAGCACGACCACCCGGTCGCCGGCTGCGAGCGAGTAGTCCTCGTCGGGGAGGCCGAAGGAGCCGTCCGCCTTCCCGAAGGCGAGCACTTGTGAGTCAGCCGGCAGTTCCAGTTCATCAAGGCTATAACCGCGCATCGGCGACGACTCCGTCACTGTCAACTCCGTAATCTGGAGATTCTGTGCGATGTCAGCGATAGCGCGAATCGACCCACCCAGCAGCGCATTCTTGGCAACGACAGCGCCCAGCCGCTCGGGATAGACAACCTCGTCAATGTCGCTGGCGTACTGCCGGACAGTATCTTCGTGGTACTCACGGGTGACCCGGAGGACGGTTCGGCAGCCGTGACCCTTTCCGATTGTACACGCGAGGATATTCGTCTCGAAGTCGCCAGTGAGTGCACCGACCGCATCGGCGCCCTCGACACCCGCCGCCACGAGTGTCGCCTTCTCGGCGCCGTCGCCCTCAATGACGTCGAACCCCTCGGAACGGAGTCGGTCGGCTTTCGTTGCGTCCGACTCGACGACGGTGACCTCGTGGCCCTCCTCGCGGAGCACACGTGCAGTCCGCAGCCCGACGCGGCCCGCACCCACGATAACAAATCGCATGCAGGTCCGTAAGACGAGGGGGAACAAATCAGTTACCCCCACAGGGGAAGGCTTTTTTCTCGACCCGGCGAACCGGCGTGTATGGTGAGAGCATATGTCATGATTGACGCAGGCGCCGGCGACGCGGCCGCGCTGCTGGACGGGGTACTCGCCGTCGATCGCGTCGAGGAGGCCCATGTCGTCGCCGGCGACTACGACATTATCGCCGAGGTGACTGCCGAAGAGGTGGGCGATGTAATGTCGACTGTTGCGACCACCATCCGCAACATCGAGGGAGTCACCGATACTCGCACCTACGTTTGTCTGGCGTAGCTACCGGTCGACGCCATCGATATCGTGTCGCTTGACGTGGTCGTGCAGCCACGCCCGCTGTTCCCGGGCGCGCGGCGTCGGCTCCGCGAACGTGTGCTCGAACACGGTGTTAGGGCCAGGATCAGGCGTCGACTCCGCGCGCTCGACAGCCGCCTCAAGTTCGCTGTCGGCCTCCGCCCGCAGCTCCGACCGCGCTGCGCCGTCTATTACCTTCTCGCGGACAAGGAACTCTTCGAATCGATCGAGCGGATCTCGGGTCCGCCAGTCAGGAAAGGAGGCCCGCTCCTCGTAGGCCTCTGGATCGTCGGCGGTCGTGTGCGGCCCTAGCCGGTAAGTGAGCGCCTCCACGAGGACAGGCTCGCCTGCCCGAACAGACGCGAGCGCCTCTTCAATTACTTCGTAGACTGCGAGCGGGTCCATCCCGTCGACTTGGACACCGTCGAACCCGTACGCGTCGGCCTTGACCGCGATGGAATCGGCGGCGGTCTGTCGCTCGCGGGGCAGCGAGATGGCCCAGCCGTTATTCTCACACAGGAACAGACAGGGAGCCTCGAAGACGCCGGCGAAGTTGCACGCTTCGTGGAAGTCTCCTTCGGAGGTAGCGCCGTCGCCAAAGTAAGCGACCGCCGCGCGGTCGCCGGACTCGCGGTCCAGCGCCATCGCTGCGCCTACTGCATGGGGGAGTTGGGTGGCGATTGGCACTGCTTGCGGGAAGTTCTCGACGTCGTGTCCGGAGACGTACTCGTGGTGGCCCCGCCGGAACCGTAGTATGTCTGCGGGGGGAACACCTCGGGTCAACTGCATCGCATTCGATCGATAGGTGGGAAAGAGTACGTCATCGTCGGCCATCACGGCGGCGGCGGCCACCTGCGTCGCTTCGCCGCCACGGAACGGCGGATACCCGGACATCCAGCCGCGTCGCTGGAGTGCGAGCGCCCGATCGTCGAACGCGCGGGCGCGGACCATCGCCGCGAACAGCTCGCGAGCGGTTGCCTCGTCGACAGATGACGCCGCCAGCGACACTTCGCCGATGACCCGGTGCATACGCGGCCGTCGCCCGGCAGGCAAAAGGCGGTTTCGCTCCGTACTACTCGACGACGACGGCCGCCGATCCACAGAAGAGACACGCGTCGCCGTGTCTGATGGCGACCAACTGGCGGCCACAGTCGAGGCAGTGACACAGCCGACGGTCGCCGGCCGCGAGCGCGGCAGCGATTGCGTCGGTCTGTGGCGGCACCGCCCGCACCGGCTGTCGGAGGTTTGGGACCTCGCTATCGTCCACACGTTGGCCTCGGCCGCCCTCATAAAGAGTGCACCGCCCGCGGCGACCGGAAGAGCCACCGTACCCCGTGGCGACCGCCCGGTATGTTCGCCGACCAGTTTGTTTCGCTCGTCGGGCCCGACCCGGTGGTACAGGCGCTCGTGGCCGGGCTCGTCATCGCGGGGCTCAACACATTGGGCGCGCTGGTCGTACTCGTCTGGCGGGCGCCAACCGAACGCGGGCTTGACACCGCGCTCGGCTTCGCGGCCGGCGTCATGCTGTCGGCGTCGTTCACCAGTCTCCTCCTGCCGGGTATCGACATCGCCTCAGCGCCTGACTACCCTGCGCTCGCTGTCGGCGAGTTCGCCCTTGTCGGCATCCTCCCGGTCTTGATCGGTTTCACCCTCGGCGTGGTCGCGCTCGACCTCG
The DNA here is from genome assembly GCF_042216475.1 of Halosegnis sp. Classification (NCBI taxonomy): domain Archaea; kingdom Methanobacteriati; phylum Methanobacteriota; class Halobacteria; order Halobacteriales; family Natronomonadaceae; genus Halosegnis; species Halosegnis sp. The sequence goes on along the minus strand of NZ_JBDGTV010000008.1, from coordinate 204,552 downwards.
CAGATGCTTGGATGCCTGGCGTCCAGCAGGTCATCACCGGCCGCAAACTTGAGGACGAGGACGCTGGTATCTCCGCGGTACTGCTGTTTATCGTCGCTATCACGCTCCACAACATGCCAGAGGGACTCGCGGTTGGCGTCGGGTTCGGAAGTGGCGACGTTGGTGCGGGCCTCGCGCTGATGGTCGCCATCGGTCTCCAGAACGTGCCCGAAGGGCTGGCTGTCTCCGTCGCCGCTGTGAACGCTGGCCTTGGGTCACGATTCTATGCTGGCGTTGCGGGCATCCGCGCTGGCCTCGTTGAGATACCGCTCACCGTCTTCGGAGCAGCCGTCGTCGGAGTCGCTGCGCCTGTTGTGCCGTACGCGATGGGGTTCGCCGCCGGCGGCATGCTGTTCGTCATCTTTCACGAAATTGTCCCACAGACCCACAGCCGCGGACACGAACACGAGGCGACAGTCGGGCTGATGGTTGGATTGGTGGTGATGCTGACGCTCGATGTAGTGTTAGCGGCCTGAACCGGCGGGCGTGGCCGCGACCGGAAGCCGGCCAACCGCCCACCCCCAATGGTCACTGTGACCGAGGACGCCGACCACGCTGACCGTGCCGTGCGACTGCTCGGCTCTGAGCGCCACCGCGAGGTGGCTGACGCGTACACGCTGGCTGCCTATGGTACGTTTGCCGGGTCTGAGCGGTTCGGACGGACTCTGACCGACGACCGGACGAGTGCGGGCGACGGCCTGCGGTACCTTCTGCTCGCGGGAGTGTGTCTCCGGTTAGCCGGCGACCAGGCGGGCGCACGCAATCGTGCGCTCCAGGGAGTGCTCGTCGCCACGGACTACCGGCGCCGCGTGGATGGCATTGACGCCGCCGCCTGCCACGAGTGGGTCGGCCACCTCCGCGCACTCGTCGACGATGAAGAGGCCAGCGACGCCTACGACCGTGCGCTGGCCGGCTACGAGGCGGCTAACCCAGCGGATCCGGCAGGCGCGACGACCCGGCCGCTCTTGCAGGCGGGGACAGATCTGCTGACACAGCTGTCACGGCCAGACGATGCCGCGTGGGATGACATCCACGGCGACGGTTCGTCGGCGTTGACCCGGCGGGTTCGGTTCGCGCGAGCGCGGCTCCCTGAGTACGTTGCGGCCCGCGAGCGGGAAGGACACCTGCACGCGCCCCGCGGCTCAACGGAGTACAGCAACGACGGCTACCGGTGTCCGGAGTGTGGGGCGAGCGATATCAACCACGTTGCAGACACGGTACTGTGCCTACGGTGTGACGCAGCGACCAAGCGGGTCTAAGTGACCGGCCGCATACGCCCGGGTATGCCCACGCCGACGAGCACATACATCGAGAACCGCGACCAGATACAGCCTGGGATGACGAACAACTACGACACGGCCCACGGGGGCATTGTGATGAAGCTCATGGACGAGGTGGGGGCGCTGTCGGCAATGCGGTTCGCTGAGGAGACGTGCGTTACTGCCCGGGTCGACGGGCTTGACTTCACCCGCCCCGTCCCACGCGGCGAGACAGCCGTCGTTGAGGCGTGGGTGTACGATGCTGGCCGCACGAGCGTCCGTGTCAGAGTGACCGTCGACCGCGAGGATCCCCGGACGGGCGCTCGCGAGCAGACCTGCGAGTCGCGGTTTGTCTTCGTTGCGGTTGACGCTGACGGTGACCCCGTTCCGGTCCCAGATGTCGAGGTGGAGACAGACCAGGACCGTGAGCTCCGCGCTGCGGGGTTAGACGCGCCCGCAGAAAACTGAGCTAATCGACTCGCGTGGCGAACGCGAGATCGCCGCTAGTCCCATCGACGCGTGCGCGGACCGTCTGGCCCTCGCTTGCGCCAGTGACGAACACAGTGTACCGACCCCGGTTGGCAACACCGTCGCCCTTCCGGCCCGTTCCCGTTATTTCAAGCTCATAAGTGCCCCCCTCCTCGACGTCGGGCTGACGGCGCGTGGTGTTTGCCGTCCGCTTCTGGATGGGCCGAACTGCGCCACAGGCCGTACACCGGAGCTGTTCGATGCCATCTTCACTGCGAATGCGGGTATCCGGCAGGCCACACTCCGAGCAGGTGACGTACTCAGCGGTGTAGGCATCGATGGCCGATTCAAAATCAGCAAGCGAGAAGCTGCCCGAGTAGCGCCCGCGCCCGTTCTCGTACTCACCGTTCGTACCGAATTCTCGCTGAATGAACCGGTGGAGACTCTCTGGTTTCCGAGAGAGTGCATCAGCGATGCGCTCAAGATTAGTCAGCCGGGTGAACGAACCGTCTGTCTCTCCCTCGGGATCAGGGACGGTCAGCCGGGCGGCGGCATCGGTCGGGCCGTCGGGCATCGCCGACTGTGCCCGGTCGAGAAGTGCGTCGTAGTCCATACGGTGCTGAGGCGACCGGCGCGTAAACCTTCTCCGGCCTGGAGCCGTCAGCCGGCCTCTGCTCGGTCGGCGAGCTCCGACACTGTCTCCGCTGTGCGGATGTCCTCAAGCGTGCAGTACCACGCGCCGCGGACGCCGTTTTTGTCGTTTGCCACCGGCTGGTCGAGCGGAACGAGCTTGCCAAGTTCGAAGACGACCACTACCGACTCCTCGGAGAACGGGTCGATGAGCCGTTCCCAATCCTGCTCATCGAGCGGCCCTGGCTGGCTGCGCGTCTGTTCGATTCGGTCGGTCACGGGCGCGTAGTGAGTCACCGCCGAGACGGGTGCGGTCCGGTAGAAGGCCATATAGTCGAACGCGCGGCGGGTTCGCTCGTACGAGCGCGGTGCGGGATACACCCCGTCGCGACACCGCATGAACGTTTCCGACTGGGTCGCGACAACACAGACGCGAGCTCCGTCTGGGGCGTCGTCAGCGGGGGCGTCCGCAGCGAACCGATCGAGGTCCACATCCTCTGTTCAGGGTGGGGCGTCAATACGTTTCGCGGCCGCGGCAGTCTGGCGCAGCCGCTCCGGAGCGTTGCTTCGAAAGAATTGGAAAAGTTCGTGCCGCCGAAGGCGACAGAGTGTCGGTTTACGCGCGGACGAGGTTCGTCGCGCGCGGGCCCTTGTCGGCCTGCTCGATCTCGAACTCGACCTCAGTCCCCTCTTCGAGGTCCGGGCCGCCGACGTCCTCCATGTGGAAGAACACGTCCTCGTCAGAGTCGTCCGTCTCGATGAAACCGTAACCGCCAGTGTCGTTGAAGAAGTCAACCGTACCGTTTGCCATTGCAAATAGAGAGAGGCCGGAACAACGGATAAGGGTTGGCATTCGTTTGTCAAAGCCGGCTGTAGGTGGACGAATGCCCGGAGAAGGCCGGAAACGCCCGTGTGTCCGGGCTCTGGGCCCCGCCAGCCTTTTCGCCAAGCCGGGGCGATATCCACTAATGGCGACGCACCACGTCCCCAAGGGCGTCAGCCTCGACACCCTCCAAGAGATAATCGCCGGCTGGGCGACCGCAGGCGCTGCCGCAGAGCCGATATACACCACCGCCGTTGCCGACGAGACAGGTATCAGCGACGCAGTCGGTCGCCAGACGCGGTTTCTTGAGGATATCGGTGTCCTCGCTCCCGAAGGTCAGCGGCACCGGCTCACGGACGATGGCGAGTGCCTCGCGAGCGCGCTCGCGGCCGGCAACGAAGAGCGTGCACAGGCGCAGGCCCGTGAACTGTTATCTTCGTGGTCAGTCACGGAGACGGTGCGAGGTGTTGTCCGTGAGAACCCCACCGCCGAGGCACCGCTGGCCGCGATGGTTGCTGCGCTCGCAGGCCAAGACCCCGATGCGGACCGTGTGTGGCACGGCGTCACCACGCTCCTCGAACTGTATGAGTGGGCCGGTCTACTCGCGCGTGACGAAGAGGGTCACTATCGGCTGCCCGAAGCCGCCCGCGAGCGACGGGATATCGGCGCGGAGACCTCTGATTCTCCGACCGTCCCCCGCGATGAGCGTACCGACGGCTACCCCCCAACTGTCGAGGTGGAACTCGACGACGGTACCGCGCTCCGGGTCGACGCCGCGGGCGACGGCGTCGATATCTCGCTGGAGGGCGACGTCGAACTCGCGGACCTCGCGGTGCGCGGTTCCGACCCCGAGCAGCCAGACCGCCCGGCCGACATCCGCCCCGACGGCGGTGTCGACGCTCCGACTGACGATATCGAGGTTCGCGAGGAGGACGAGGCGCTGACCGTCGAAATCGGTGGTGAGCCGGAAATAACCATCTCCGTCGGCGACGGCAACTCGGTGGAGGAGCAGTCCACGGAGGAGGTTGCTATGGACGAATCAGCCGACGAAGCGCCGACCGATGAAGCGGCAGGCGACGAGCCGGAGCCCCCCGAAGCAGCGACCGAGGCGGAATCCACGGTCGAGGAAGAAACTGAAGCCGCCAAGGACATTGAGGAAGCCGGCGAGCCGCCCGAGACGGCCGCCGACGAAGGGACCGAAGCCGCCGAGGAGACGGCTACCGAGGAGACGGCTGCCGAGGAGATGCCGGTAGAAGAGACCGGCGACGAGGTCGATGTCGAGGCCGAATCGGAGCCAGACACGGATGCAGCGCCCGACGAGGAAGTGGCCGCGGACACCGACGAGCAGGCCGCAGGGGACGTTGAGGAGAAATCCCCGGCCTTGGACGAGCCGGGGTCTGAAGAATCCGAGGTGGCAGGAGACGACCAGCCGGCGGCAGGGGTCGCGGCTGCCGGCAACGCTGCGCCGCTCATCGAGGAGCTGTCGGCCGTCGTTGAGGACGCGCTGGTCGACACGGGTGCCTCGGACAAATCGGCGGCAGGCGGCCAAGAACATGCGGTATCGCTCGGCGTGGACATCGATGTCGACCCAGCAGAATTGGAGCGTATCGTCCGGGGCCTCCGGGCGGGGATAGCGAAGCAGGAGGGCGAGTGACTCGGAGCTGTCACGCCGGATGTCGGCCTCGGCACTCACAACTCGCGACTTATCCATAGTACATGGTTTCAGCGGTTTTGCAGGCGGTACGAGGCGAATGCCACGGGGCTTGACCCCGAGGCGGTTCACCAATGTTCGCGCTCTAAATGAGTTCATCCCGGAAATGCTGACGGCAGCCGTTCAGACGGGTCGCGTCACCGACGAGTCGGTTGCCGAGAGCTTAGGCCGTGTGTTCTCTGATCGCGAGCGTCGTAGGCTTTGGTAGCGACTCCTAATGAGAATAAGATCTGGTGGCCAGCCAGGAATCGGCCGGCTCCCGACTGGTTACAATAATATGGGTGACGTCAGTGCTGGACCGCCAAGACAGGTGTATCGCCGCCCTGGATGACTTGCTCTGTGACGCTGCCGAAGACGACTCGCTCGGCACTACCCCGGGCACGGGTACTCATGACCGCAAGGTCTGCCCCAATCTCCGTCGCGTACTCGGTGATGACCCGAGCAGGACTTCCGAACTTGACGGTGACAGTCGCATCGACGCCATCCGGGGCATGTTCCTCGACGAGCTGTTTGGCTGTTACCGTCTGCTCACGCTTCCGGCGACTGAGTTTCTCCTCGTCGCGCCCCGCGGTTCCGAGACCGCTGGAGATTTCAACGACTGAGAGGACGTGTATCGTGGCGTCGTACCGCTCGGCATGGCTAAACGCGTGGGCTGCGGCGTCGGTCGTCGCCTCGCTGCCGTCCGTCGGGAGTAGAATGGTGTCGTACATTGGTATCTTTATAGGTCAGTGAGACTGAATATTCTTCTTCGGTTGCTTCTGTAATCACTACTGTTGGCGGGCGATGAGCACTGCGTCAGCGACCACGTCATGTCCAATTGGGACGAGTTGAAGCATCCCGCCGAGCACGAAGATGTTGGCAGTCACGACCCCCGTCAGTGGTCCCAGGCTCGCAGCCAGCACCCCCAGTGTCACCAGTCCGGTGCCGGCATAGACGAGTCGCTCCTGCTGGCGTATCTGTGGACTCTCCCAGTTATACAGCCCTGTCACGAGGTAGCCCATTCCCATTACCGCCAACCACGGGTGCCAGTATGCGTATGCGAGGAATTCCGAGGGAAGCGTTCCGGTGAGGGCAGCCACGTTGACCATGGTCGCGGCGACGTTGAGTCCACCCCACACTACCCAGACCCGGTTGCGCCGGACGGTCGGCGCGGTGTAGGTCACGCCGACGAAGATGATTCCGCTGGTCAGGACGACCCACGTGAGGACGATTGACGGGATCAGCCCGATTGGGGCCAGGCCGGGGTTCTGGCCGAACACCCAGGATAGTCCCCAACCGAGCACCCCTTCGAGGAAGCCGAACAACAGCAACCCGTCACCCGGGAGCGGCGGGGTCAACAGCCGTCTAAAGTACAGTGATAGCGCGACGCCCGATCGGTGAGCGCGGTCGACAGCGTTGACAACCCTACCGCACATGGTTACCCCGCTTGGGTGACGGCCCGCTGCGGATGTCTTCAGCTCTTCGACGACGAGGCACGTGTTTCATTATCAAATACAGGGGCTAATCAGTCAAAACTCCCTGGATTTCACACCCAAATCATACTATCGACCGCCGCGACGTGCAGGAATCACGACGTCGGAACGACGAGCGGAAGTTGCTACTCGAGTTGGTGGTAGTCCAGTTCGTACCCCTCATCGAGCGCGTCCTGAACGGCCTCGCTGGGGGTTCCGACGGCTTCTGTGTGCGTGGACATGCCACCCACGTCGGCCCGTTCGAAGTAGATGTTCCGCCGCCAGTCGGAATCGATGTCGGGGTAATCGGTCCGATGGTGTGCGCCCCGGGATTCGGTCCGTTGGATGGCACCTCGTAGGACTGCTCTCGCGGCTGTCAACATGAATCCGATGTCGATAGCGAACTCGAAGGAGTCGCTCGTAATCGGGCCGACGTCCATATCCGAGGCCTTCTCCCGCAGCGCATCGAGTTCGTCGAGTCCAGCACGCAGGGAGTCCTCGTCGCGGAGGATTCCCGCGTGTTCCCACATTAGGTCCTGCAGGTCGGTGAACACGCTCATCACTCCGTAGGTGCCGTCACGCCCTGCCAGTGTTGTAAGGTCACGCATCTGCGGCTTCGCGATATCATCGACAATCTGTCCCGGTATGCGACCCGGACCGTCGACTTGCTCGGCGATTCGTTTACCGGTGACGGCACCGAAAGCGACGGTTTCGGCCAGCGAGTTCCCGCCCAGTCGGTTTGCACCGTGGACTCCCGCCATTGTCTCTCCGATGGCAAACAGACTACTGACACTCGTTTCGCCGTACTCGTCAACAGCAACCCCACCCATGCCGTAGTGAGCCGTCGGCGCGACTTCGACCGGCTCGGACGCCATCTCGACTCCGAGGCTGTCGAACCGCTCGTGCATTCGCGGCAGGCGTTCACGGATGAATGACTCGCTTTTGTGGGAGAGATCGAGATAGACACCACCGTTTTCGGTGCCCCGACCTTCGGCGATTTCCTGTGCAATCGCACGGGCAACGATGTCGCGAGCATCGAGTTCCATCTGGTCCGGCGAATACCGCTTCATGAACCGTTCACCCTCTGCATTATAGAGGCGTCCCCCTTCGCCGCGAACTGCCTCGGTGACGAGGCGGCCGCTCCAGGGCTCCCACTCGGGATCGCTCTCATTAACGGCCATCCCTGTCGGGTGGAACTGGACGAACTCCATGTCCATCAGTTCGGCGCCAGCGTTGTAAGCCAGCGCTGGACCGTCGCCATTGTTCTCGTCCTCCCTGGAAGTATGGCGGTTGTAGACTGCCGCGTACCCACCGGTCGCGAGGACAACCGTCCCCGCATTAAATACCAGGTAGTCGCCAGTGTCCATATCGAATCCAACGGCGCCGTATGCTCGATCGCCGTCCGAGAGCACGGACGTGATCATCACGTTCTCGCGGTAGGGAACCGACAACTCCTGTGCTCGGTCGATGAGCGCGTTCAGCATCGACTCACCGGTGTGGTCACCGGCAAACGCGGTCCGCCGGAACGACTGGGCGCCAAAGAAGCGCTGGTCGATGCTGCCATCTTCGGTTCGGGAGAAGTCCATCTCCCACTCGTCGAGTTCGCGGAGCCGGTCGGGCATCTGCTTCGTGACTGTCTCGACCTTGCCAGGGTCGTTGAGGAAGTGGCCCTCGTTGAGCGTGTCGGCAGCGTGGACTGCCCACGAGTCTTCCGGGTCGTGGGTCCCGAGTGCGCCGTTGATACCACCACGGGCCCAAGTCGTGTGAGCGTCCCCGTGGCTCCGTTTACCGAGCACCAGCACGTCGTTGATGCCGCGTTCGGCGAGTTCGATTGCAGTGCGAGCGCCTGCGGCGCCGGCCCCAATCACGAGGACCGATACGTCAACGGTGTCGTACCCAGGGTCGCCGGAACTGCCGGTCTCGGTTGTCTCTGGAGCGTTCACGTTAACAAAAAAGGGGCGAGGACGGTTAGGGGTTGCGCGTGCGCGTGCGCGCGGGGCATTTACGGCTCTTGACTGTTTGCAGAGGTCCCTCTCAGGATTGTTGCGGACGAGATTGGATTCGACATAGCCGAGAGCGACGTTCGCTACACACAGATACCGCTCAGAGTGGACTCTACCCAAGATGGATTGGCGACTGTCTGCTTTTTGACGTCAGCGACGATGATATTCGTTTACCTTTACTTGAGGCCATATAAATAGAAAGCCGGCCTCGGCACTCATAGGGCTCGTCACGGCCGGGTGTCCACGCCGGCTTGGCCCGTTGACTCGTCATCGGCCGACCGGGGGTATGCTCGCGAGCGGATTGTCGTTTCCGGTGAGTGAGGCGTGGTAACACGACAGTTATGTGCGGTCGGTTGCTGAATCCGGGTATGAGCGAGCCATCCGTCTCGGACGCGATGACGACGCCCGTCCTGACGCTGGACGCGGAGACGCCGGTACCAGAGGCGGCAGCCGCGATGGTCGACCGCGGTATCGAGTCGGTCCTCGTCATCGATGAGTCGTGCCGCCCGCAAGGGATCTTCACCTCGACGGACGCCCTCCGGGTAGTCGCGGACGACCCCGAAGAGGCAGCCGTCGCCGACTACATGACTGAAGATGTCGTGACAGTCTCTTCCTCAGAGCCACTGACAGCTGTCGCGCCGTTGATGATCGAGAAGCAGCTCGGCCACCTCCCGGTTACGGGCCCTGACGGACAGGTGACCGGAATCCTCACCCGAACGGACCTCACTGCTCACCATCCCGGCGTGGATGCCGAGCCGCCGGCGCCCCACTCGGACTGAGTGAATGGCTGACCGCACGCTCCTCGAGCGGGCGCCCGGCGACCGAATCGGCCTGCTAGCTCCCGATGGAACACTTGCGGACGGCTACGAGCCCTCGCTCTCGGACGACCGGCTCGTCTCGCTATATGCGGATATGAAACTTGGACGGCACTTTGACGAGCGGATGGTGAGCCTCCAGCGGCAGGGCCGGCTGGGAACGTACGCACCGATGGCTGGTCAAGAGGGGTCAGGATTTGGCTCGATGTACGCGCTTGAAACGGACGACTGGGTGAGCTACCAGTATCGCGAACACGCCGTTCCCATCGTCCGCGGATTTCCCGCGGAGTATCTCCACTACTGGGCGGGCCACGAGTCGGGCCACGAGCCGCTGGCCGACGAGCGCATCTTCCCACTCAATATCTGTATCGGCGACCACCTCCCGCACGCGACGGGGCTGGGAATGGCGGCGACCCTTCGCGACGACGCGGATGTTGTCGTCTGTCATCTCGGGGATGGGGCCACCTCGGAGGGGGACTTCCACGAGGCGTGCAACTTCGCCGGTGTGTACGACACCCCCACGGTGTTCGTCTGTCACAACAATGGATGGGCAATCTCTGTCCCCCGCGAAGAGCAGACCCGCTCGGAGACGCTCGCCCAGAAAGCAACCGCTTACGGGTTTGAGGGCGTCCAAGTCGACGGGATGGACCCGCTCGCCGTCTACGAGACGATGCGGGCCGCCCGCGAGAAGGCGCTTGCTCCGCGTGAGAGCGAGGCCGCACCCACGCTCATCGAGACGGTCGAGTACCGCTATGGTGCCCACACCACAGCGGATGACCCGTCCGAGTATCGCGACGAGACAGACGTCGAGCAGTGGCGTCGGGTCGATCCAATCGACCGACTGGAGAGGTTCCTGCGTAAACGAGGGCTGCTCGATGACGACCGCGTGGCAGATATCGAGGCGGACAACGAGTCACGAGTCGCCGCGGCTGTTGACCAGCTTTCCGAGGCGACCGCCGATCCGGATGACATGTTCGCGGACGCATTCGCAGAGCTGCCCCAGCGGCTGGCCGACCAGCGCGAGTATCTGCGCGACCTCCGGGCACGCCACGGCGACGAGACGCTCACCAGAGAGGAGTGACGCCACTCGAGGGTCGGTTGGGTGTGTCCCACCGAAGCTTCTTCAGACGGCCGGCATACGAGGAGCCGTGAACTGGCTCGCGGGCCCGGAGGGTGCCGATGACGGCTGACCCGGATGCTGACGGGACTTGGCTCGGGTTCGAGGTGGAGTTGTTGCGCCACGACCCCATCGAGTGGGTCCTGTTGACAGGTGACCGCGTGCTGGTCGCGGCGCTTGGGCTACTCCTGCTGTCAGGGGTGCTCGCGGCTATCATCATCCTCGGGGGTGTGCCGTTTCGCAAGGAGACGCCCGTTCTGTTCCTGCTGTTCGCGCTCATCGCGGCGAACTTCACCCTCATCGCCATCGTCACCTCGCTGAGTCAACTCGTGTTGGGTCGGCGGCTGGAGTCGCCAGGAGAAATTCGTCGAAAGATAGATGAAACCATCGACTACCGCGAAGAGGTGGGTGCGGCCGTCGGCCGAAGCGTGGTTCCAGTCCGCCCCGACGCGTTCCTGCTTGCGCTCTACCGCGACGTCGACCGGTTGTTGGAAACGCTCGAGACACAACAGTCGGAGGGGCGGACCCGGCTGGCCCGTGAGGAACTCGCTGAATTGACGGTTAATCTGCGGAGCCACTGTTCGTACGTCACCGACGTGCTGCGGCGGCCGGCCAGCGGAGTAAAACACGCACTGTTTGTCTCGCTTGACGCCGACTTCGAGACCGCCGTCTACCGGGCCTGGCACCTCCAGTGGGAACATGCCGACGAATTCGCGGAGGGGGCCGCCGAGCCGCTAGCCCGGCTGGCCGAGACGCTTCAGCACATTGAGGTCGCTGGTCGGCTGTTCAAGACTGTGTTCATCGAGTCGGAGATAGCAGAGCTATCGCGTTTCCTCTTATATGTCGGTATCCCGGTCCAGCTCGCGGCCGTTGGGCTGACGCTCGCCTACACTGCCCCCGGGGCGGGCCCGCCGCTCGCGCCCAGCACCCTCAGAGTCGTCGTACCCATGGTCATTGTGGCTGGCTTCGCGCCGTTTGTCCTGCTGAGCTCCTACGTCGTTCGGCTCACTGTGGTTGCGGGCCGCACCGCCGACAGCTTCCCCTTCAGTTCACAGCTGTCGACTGGTGTTGCCCTTCGCGACGGCTCCGGCCCAGATCACTGAGTCCTACTCAGCAAGCCGCTCGCGGACGGCCGCGACCAGTAGCGGCAGATGGACGGTGGCATCGCCGACGACAGTGGCGTTGCGCGCGTCTGGCTCCAGCTTCCCCCACGAGCGGGCCTCGTCAAGCGTCGCTCCCGAGAGCCCTCCGGTATGGTCTGGGTCGGTCGTAATCTGGACCGCGTAGTCGTAAGCGTTCGGCGTAACGAGCATTGTCTGGAGGGTGAAATTCTTGGGGACTCCGCCGCCGATGAGCAGGCAGCCAGCCCTGTCGGCGTCGTACGCGAGGTCGGTCAGCGGTGTCATGTCCGAGAGTGCGTCAAGCGCGAAGTCGGAGGTCTGTGCGTACATCCACGCCTGCAGGCCGAGCACTGAATCCGCGACGGCCGGACAGTAGATGGGGACGTCTGATTCGTAAGCGGCGGCCGCTAGCCCCGGTCGTTCCTCGACATCTTCGCGGCCGTTGACGGCGGCATTTGCACGCCCAAGCTCTCGCGTGAGGTCGGCGATACCAACGGTTCCTTGCGCCTCGAGTGGCGGAAACACCTCCTCTCGGAGGTGTGTCTCGAAACGGCTGAAGTGCTCCTGGGGGAGATAGACGTTGTAGACACGATCGACTTCTTCCTCCCGGAGTCGCTCGTCGTGTTCGCGGGCACTGCGGTCGGGTGACTCTGCCGACCCATGGTGGTGTTTTCCGCCGATAGCCTCAATGGCGTCATGGGTGAGGTTCGCGCCCGTCGTGACGAGCGCGTCGACGTAGCCATCGCGGACGAGGTCTGCGACAATCCGGCGCATTCCGGTCGGCACCATCGCCCCCGCCAGCGAGACGAAGACGGTACACGCCTCGTCGGCCAGCATCTCTGCATAGATGTCCGCTGCCTCGTGGACGGCGGCGGCGCCGATGCCGGCTTCGCCGTACTCCTCCACGAGTTCACCGACGCTCATCCCGCCTCTGACGTGGGCGTGGCCCAATGGGTCATGGCTGAATTCCTCACGGTCGGGCATCGCCCGCTCGTCGCTACCGTCGTCGGTCATTGCGGTCGCTTGGCGGGTCGCGGCTTTCAAGGTCGTGGTCTGGCGGCCGAAGGACACCCTTTTGCCTTCCTCGCTCGTCGGTCCGGAAGCCATGGACGAACGGACACGCGAGTACCTCCGGGGCCGGTTCGGCGACTACTACCGCCGGAGCGGCATCAAGGGGCCGCCTGGCGCTAGCGAGCGCGAGTGGGGTCACATTCCCTTCACGCCTGGTGAGGGGACGACGATGGTCCGTCACCAGTCGTGGCTCGATATCGCTGGCGGTGGCTCGCTGGCAGACTTTCTTGCGCGCGAGCAGCCGCGACACGTCTACTTTTCTGCGGGTCGGTACACCCATCCTGGTGCCGACCGCATGAGCGAGAAGGGGTGGCAGAGCGCCGACCTTGTCTTCGACTTGGACGCCGATCATCTCCCAGATATCGACCCGGCGGAGACCTCGTATGCCGACATGCTCCAGGCGTGTAAGGGAGCGCTGTTCGATCTATTGGACTTTCTGGAGAATGACTTCGGCTTCGCCGACGAGGACGCGACTATCGTCTTTTCAGGTGGGCGCGGCTACCACGTCCATGTCCGGGCCGACGGCATCCAAGACCTCGGCCGCGACCAGCGGGCCGAGATTGCCGAGTATGTCCGCGGTCCCGATGTCGAGTTCGAGGATGTCGTCCGGACGGAGTCGGTCGAGGGAATCGGGCTGAAGAACCCGGCCCCGAAACGCACTCTTCCTACCGATGGGGGCTGGGGCGCCCGTATCCACCGACACCTGATGGCGCTCGTCGACGAAGTGCGCGAATTGCCTGAGGCAGAGGCGGTTGCCCGTCTTCAAGAGTTTTCGGGCGTCGGCGAGGGGAAGGCTACAGCGGTGCGGCAAGCCGCCCTCGACAGTTACGATGAACTCGCCGCGGGTAACATAGACGTCCACCCGGCGTTGGTTTCGCTCGCGAAGGTGCTCTTCGAGCGTACTCTCGCGGCAGACGGCGCCCCGATCGACGAGCCGGTGACGACGGACATCAACCGGCTCATCCGGCTGCCCGAGAGCCTCCACGGTGGAACTGGGCTGGTCGTCACGCCAATCGACCGGGCTGCTCTCGACGAATTCGAACCGCTCGTCGACGCTGTCCCAGAGCACTTCCGCAACCATGAGGTGGCTGTCGAGGTGACTGATTCCGGGCCGGTTGAGTTCGGCGGCGAAGCGTTTACTATCCAGGAGGGAGAGTGTCGGCTCGAAGAAGCCCTCGGCGTGTTCCTTATGACACGCGGCCGGGCAGAGAAGGTGACCGAGTGATGGACCTCGACGAACTACAGAGCATCCAGAGCCGGGAACGACAGGCTTCGAGCCTGCAGAACCTCCGAGCGACATTCTATCAGGATGCCGGCGAGTTCATCCAAGAGCTGGTCCGCGAACGCGATTGCGCGGCCGAGCGCGCTGACGACCCGTTCTCCTCTGACGAGGTCCGGCGGCTCTCCGACGACATCGAGACGGCGAAGTCGACTGTCGAGGCCATCTACGAGCGGCGCGTCGGGAAGGTAGTCAAGACCGCCTCTATCGCCGCGGCAGGGATGCCCGCCGACGACGCCGGTCTCACGGAGGAAGAACAGGAACTATTCGAGACACTCGTGGACCGCATCGAGCGCAACCGTGAGCGCGTCCTCGATGGCGTTATCGAGAACGGCGGCTCCGGCATCTCCTGCTCGCGGGACCCTCAAGAGACGTCGGCCGGGTCAGCGTCGGCCGACTCGGCAGCGGTAGAGACGACTGTCGACGCCGAACCGGGTGCGGCAGCCGAACTCGGCTTGGACACTGACGCCGAATCAGAACTGGCGCCGAAGTCGGTGCCAGAGACGGACGCGACGGGAGACGAAACCGAGCTGGTGGACCATGCGGACGAATCTGACGTGGCCGCCGCATCCAGTGGTGAAGAGCCATCTGACAACGGGCCAGCAGTCGAACGCACTACTGTCCGCATCACCAGCGACATTGGGGAGGTATTTGGCGTCGACGAGCGCTCATATGACCTCTCCGCAGAGGATGTGGTGACGCTGCCGGCGGAGAACGCGGGACCGCTGGTAGAGCGGGACGCCGCTGAGCGGCTGGATTAGAGGCCTCTCTGTTTGGGTTCCGCTTGAATCCAGTAGTGTCGAACGAGGCAGGCGGCCCTCAGTGGCCCTGCCGGCCGCTCGAGTTAGACCTCTGGATACTACCTCTGACTCACTCGAAGCGCTTCCGGATGCTCTCTGCGTGGGCCTCCAATCCCTCGGCCTCGGCGAGCGCCGTCACCGTCTCGGCGATATCGTTGAGCCTCTCCCGGTCGAGCCGTTGAACAGTTTGTGAGACGAGGAAGTGGTCGACCGAGAGGCCACCAGTTGTCTTCGCAAGGCCACCGGTAGGAAGGACGTGATTGGGGCCGGCGGCGTAATCGCCGGCGGCCACCGGCGAGTAGGGCCCGAGAAAGACGCTACCGCCTGCCTCTACACGGTCAAGCAGTGTCTCGTCATCTTCGGCCTGTATCGAGAGGTGCTCAGCCGCGTATTCGCCGGCGAACAAGGCGGCCTCCGACATCGATCGCGCGGTAAACACGCCGGAGGCGTCGTTATCGAGCGCCGACTCAATGACCTCGCGTCGTTCGCGCGCGGCCGCCTGTCGTTCGCAGGCGTCGGCGACGGCCTCTGCAAGGGCCGTGTCTGGCGTTACTGCGACCACGGCGGCATTAGGGTCGTGCTCGGCCTGCGCGACGAGGTCGGCGGCCACCACTTCCGGGTCGGCCGTTTCGTCGGCAAGCACGAGTATCTCGGAGGGGCCAGCGAGAAAGTCTATCTCACAGTCCGGCCGGACTTCGGCCTTGGCGGCGGTGACGAACCTGTTGCCTGGGCCAACGATTTTCTGGACGCGGTCGACTGTCTCTGTCCCGTAGGCAAGTGCGGCGACGGCCTGTGCGCCACCGGCCTGGTACACTGCGTCGGCACCTGCGACGTGGATGGCCGCCAGCGTCGCGTCGTTCAATTGCTCGGCTGGCGGCGTCGCAACGGCGACGTGGTCGACCCCTGCTACCGTCGCGGGGATTACGGTCATCAGCGCCGACGAAGGATAGGCGGCGGTGCCACCAGGAACGTATGCGCCGACCCGCTCGAGCGGCCGGTATCGGCGACCGAGCTCCCTGCCGTCGAATTCTCGACGCCAGTCGTCTGGCAACTGCGCCTCGTGAAACACGCGGATGTTCTCCGCGGCCCGTTCGATGTGTGCTAACAGTTCGTCATCGAGTCGCTTGGCGGCTCGCTCGGCCTCGTCGGTCACGTCGACATTGCCGACTGAGACATCGTCGAACTTCTCGGCGTACTCGCGGAGTGCGACATCACCTGCCTCGCGCACGTGGTCGATGATTTCACGTGCCGCATCGCGGGCGGCGGCGACACCGGCATCCCGGTCGAACAGCGCCGCCCGCTCGTCGGGCGACAGGTCTGCGACGGCTCGGACGTTCATACCGCGGTTCCGGGCCGCCGGCGAAAAACCGTTTCCATGCGAGCGGGTGTAAAGAACTAACCCGGCGGCCACGGTAGCTCAGGTAGGATGCTCAGCGCCGTGATGGAGGACTACATCAAGGCGATTCATGCTATCGAGGAGGACACCGGCGAGCGTGTGTCCACCTCGGAGATCGCCGAGTACCTCGATGTCACCTCTCCGACGGTGTCGAGCATGGTGAAGAAGCTGGGCGAACGCGGGCTAGTCGACCGCGAGGAGTACAAGGGCGTACGGCTCACCGAGGAGGGAGAGCTCGTCGCGCTGGAAATACTGCGACATCACCGGTTGTTGGAGGCATTCCTCACGGAGGCGCTCGACTACGACTGGGCGGATGTCCACGAGGAGGCGGACCGGCTGGAACATCACGTCTCTGAAGAATTCACTGACCGAGTCGCGGAGGCACTGGGCAACCCGAACGCTGACCCACACGGCGACCCGATTCCGACGAGCGAACTTGAGCTGCCGGAAGCCGAAGAGACGGTAACACTGGCGGCCGCCGACGAGGGCGACCGAGTGGTCGTCCGGCGCATCCGCCACCAAGGGGACGAGGAACTGCGCTACCTCGCGGATGCCGGCGTCGCGCCCGACGAGCCGCTGGAGGTGCTCGATGTTGCGCCGTTCGGGATGGTAACCGTCGCAACCGCGGCAGGCAAGCAGTCTCTGCCGGAGGATATCGCACGGCGCATTGAGGCAGTGCCGGCCGATGAGGTTGATGCGAGCGATGCAGGCGCCGGCGCGGCCTGACGTTCCAGTGCTGCCGCTGGTCGCTGTAGTGTCGCCCCGAACACTAACGACCGGCATCATCCCATGGCGGCTGACCGTGTCTGCCGGCTAACCCTCGTGCGGGGCGGGCTCGCAAGGCGGAGCCAAGCCTGTTGCACACCCGGGTTCGCCGCCGGTCATCGCGCGCTAGTGCGGTCTCGGGCGGGGACTGAAGGTGTGCACTCGAACTGAGATAGCGCCGCAGTTACCAGTTTCGCCGCGGCTGTCTAAACAGCGTACTCGCTCTCGCGTATCTGTGCATAGCGGCGTCCTCGGAGACTGAACTTCGCACGCTTGTACGCGTATAACAGACGGATACCGTCGACGCCACGGGTGACTAGGTCACGGTTGCGGTAGAAGCCGCCATCCGGCATGATGGCATCAACGGTGTCGAATACGCGGTCCCAGTCGGCTGGCCCGTAATCGCGGACGATGTCGGCCATCGCGACGTTACGGCGGAATTCCTCGGCAAGCGCGCGGTGCCATTCGGCGTTGTACGCCCGCAGGTTCCCCTGTGCAGCTAACCGGCCGGCCAGTTTTCCCGTCCGGACTGCGACGTGGTCACCTCCCTCATGGAAGGCGCTCGTCGCGCCCATCGCGCCGCCGGCGACGGCGACGTTGGCAGCAGTTGGCGACTCGATAGGCCGAGTCGAGGAAATAGGGTATGTCTCGGTCCCCTCGTGTTTCCCGCGGTCGCGCTGGAGCGGGAAGTCATCAAGATCGTAGTCGGGATAGGCGGTCTCGAGTAGCCGCTCGATGTACTCGCCGCCTTGGGGTACCTGCTCGTCATCCGGGCGGAGCAGCTGGTAACCGTCACGGTCTTCGACGTCCGCCAGATCGAGGTCGATGGGCATCGTGAGCCCGACGCGCGCGACAGTCCCATCGTTCGGGAATACCCACGGGTAGGCTGTGTGACCGGGCATATACCCCCACCAGAACTTGAGCCGGTCCGGCTCCAGCAGTTCCTCCGGTATCGACCGATACTCTTGGTAGGCGATGTGGTTAGCTCGCGGCGCGGCCAGCCGGTCGAACTCGCCGTTCGGGAGCAGTGGCTCCAGTACCCGGCCGGTGACTGTCCGCTGTGGTCCATCCGCGAGAACGAGATACGGGGCCGACAGCTCCGTCCCGTCGCTGAGAACGGCCGTGTGCTCGGGCTGGCCCGTCAGCGTCGTCTCTACCGTCCGGACACCAGTGCCGACGCGGTATTCAGCCCCGGCCTGCTCGGCCCGTTCGCGGAGCCAGTCGTCGAACCGAGCGCGGTGCATCGTAAATCCGAAGTTCGGGTAGGAGGCGTCCATCCCCGTTGAGTCGAGCGAGACCGCGCTGTTCGGGCCGATGAAGTCCGCTCCCGACAGTTCCCGGTGTTTGACGCGGTCAGGAATCGGCTCGCCGAGATCCATCAGATCGACCCAGTAGTCAAGAATACCGGCTGCGTCAGTCGAGTCCGGGCCAAGCCCCCCGCGGTCGGTCCGTGGCACCCCCTTCTCGATGACGACCACATCCGCACCCTCTGCCGCGGCCGCGTGGCCCGCCGCGGCGCCCGCCGGCCCCCCGCCGACCACGACGACGTCATACTCCATACCCGAACGGGAGTGCCGCGCGGCTTAAATCGCTTGACATGGGCGACGTGCGAGCAGCCAGTCATCTGCGCATAGTGCACGCAGAGTAGCATCAACGGCGAGCGACGACCGACGCGACCGCTATGGGTGCCTCGGTCCCAACGAGCCGCACAATTATGACGCCCGGGAGCGAGCCACCGGCTATGACAGACAGTGTCCGCACGGAACGGGACGGCAGCGTCGGTCGGGTCGTTCTCGACCGCCCCGAGGCCAACAACGCGATGGACCACGAGGCGGCCGCGGAGCTGCGGGACGCAGCCGCCAATCTAGCCAGCGACGACGATGTCCGATGTCTCGTCTATACCGGTGTTGGCGACCTGTTCAATACCGGCGCGGACCTGACGACGCTCGCGGGTGATGAACGCGACGAGTCACGGCTCCGGTCGCTCGCGGGTACTCTCCACGAGTTCGTTGGGACACTGGCGCGGGCGCCGAAGCCAGTCGTCTGCGGTGTCAACGGCGTCGCCGCGGGCGGCGGCATCGGTCCGGCACTCGCCGGCGACATCGTTATCGCGGCGGAATCTGCTCGCTTCCAGTTTGCGTACCCGGCTATCGGGCTTTCGGCCGACGGCGGCTCCTCGTATTTTCTGCCGCGGCTGGTCGGGCTCCGCGAAGCACAGCGCATTGCAATGCGTGACGAGCCGGTCAGTGCTGCCGAGGCCGTGGACCTCGGCTTGGTGACGGAAAGTGTCGCAGACGAGGCGTTCGACGAGCGGCTCACGGCCGAGGCGGAGCGGTTGGCCGCCGGCCCGACGGCGGCGTACGCGGAGACGCGCGCGCTCCTTCGAACATCGTTCGACCACGGGCTCGGCGAGCAGTTGGCCCGCGAGGCCGATCGCATCGCCAGACTGACCGACACGGACGACTACGCGGCCGGCCACGCGGCGTTCCTTGCGGGCGAAGAGCCGGAATTCACCGGCCGGTAGGGGCTACCGTTATGTCGGACGCGGGTAACCCCCGGCCATGAAGCTGCTCGTCCGCCGGCAGGGCGTCCACGGCTACGACGCCAGCGAGTACGCCGAGGTGCTGCGCGACCGACTTCCCAACCACGAGGTGGTCCACGCGCCGACCCGCGAGACGGAGGAACGCGAGGTGGGCGACGCCGACGTGCTCACGGGCTTCGACGTTGACCGTGAGTTACTCGCGGCCGGCGAGCGCCTGCGGCTGTTCGCCTGCGCGTTCGCCGGCACCGATCATCTCCCACTGTCTGCCTTTGAGGAGCGGGGAATCGGCGTTACGAACGCCGCGGGCGTCCACGCGCCCAACGTCAGCGAGTACGTCCTCGGCGCGCTCCTCGGGCACGCCAGACAGTTCCGCGAGGGGTACCGTCGACAGGAGCGGTGCGAATGGCGCCCGTGGACGGTGAGAGAACTTGCGGGCTCGACGGCGACGGTCGTTGGTCTCGGCCATATCGGGCGGGCGGTCACGGAGCGGCTTGCGGCCTTCGACGTGGAGACGGTTGGAATCCGCGCCTCCCCACAGAAGGGCGGCCCCGCCGACGAGGTGATCGGCCCTGACCAGCTCCACGACGCGCTTTCCCGTTCGACGGCAGTCATACTGGCGTGTCCGCTCACCGACGAGACGCGTGGGCTTGTCGGCCAGCCCGAGTTCACGACGATGCCAGCCGACGCCATCCTCATTAATGTCGCCCGGGGACCAGTCGTCGACACCGAGGCGCTGGTGGCTGCGCTCCGGGCCGACCGAATCGGTGGGGCTACGCTTGACGTGACCGATCCCGAGCCGCTCCCGCCGGACCACCCGCTCTGGACGTTCGAGAATGTGCAGGTGACACCGCACAACGCCGGCAACACTCCGGTCTACTACAAGCGGTTGGCAGATATCGTCGCAGAGAATATTAAGCGAGTCGACGAGTCGGGATGGGACACCACCCTGCGGAACGTCGTCCTCTCGCCGGCTTGAGGGTCACTCCTCAGGCGGCTCTGGGGGACCAGGACGGCCGAGCAAGCGGCGCTCGATGGGACGGCCGCCAAAGTACAGCAGGTAGCCGTATACGACCAGGGTAAGCCCGAACATCGCAGAGAGTGTGTAGGCGCCGGCGAGAGCATACTGGACCGCCAGTAACACGGCGGCGACCAGGATGAGTCGGGTCAGAGCGTAGCCAGGGAGGTCCACAATTTTCACTTGGGTGGTCGCGCCTAAAACGCCGTTGCCCAACAGTCTTGACCGGAGATGCTTGCAATTACGATAACTATTATATAATATCCTGATAAATCAATCTCTACTCCTTCGGGGGATGATACCACACATGCCAGACGAGAGTGATGGCACGGCCGAGCCAGACGGAGGCGTCATCACAGAAGATGATGACGTCTACACGACGGCAGAGGTCGGCGAGAAGTACCGCGATACGGTGTACCGCGAGACGGACTACGACTCACTGGAGGACGCACCACAGACGGCGGAGTACCCCTCAGCCGGCAAAAAGGAGGGGTACAAGCTGTTCGAGATGCCGAAGGTGCCGAAGGTGAGCCACATCGTCGGGCCGAGCGCTATCATGCTCGGGGCGTCGCTGGGAAGCGGCGAGACGATGTTCTGGCCGACGCTGGTCGCCGAGTACGGCTGGTTCCTCTACTGGGCGTTCTGGGTTGGCGTCATCACACAATTCTTCATCAACACGGAACTGCAGCGGTGGACGATGGCAACCGGGGAGAGTATTTTCCGCGCGTACGACCGCATCCACCGGTTCTGGCCGTACTTTTTCCTCGTCGCCGGGTTGTTCCATCTGGGCTGGCCTGGGTGGGCCTCCGGCGCGAGCGAGGTGTTCGCCTCGTGGACGGGGATCGTCCCACGGGGCGAGTGGTGGATAATCGCCGTCGTCTCGATGGCGCTCATCTGGCTCTCGTATCAGGCGGGTCCTGTCGTCTACAACATTATCGAGAAGGCTCAGATTGGCCTGATGATACTCGCGGTCGGCTTCGCCGTCCTGCTGGCGTTCGTAGTCGGGTCGGCCGGCCAGCTGGCGAACGTGCCGGCCGGCGCCGTCAGCTTCGGCGCGCTTCCGCCACAGAGCGAACTCGACATCGCCACGTTCCTCGGCGGGCTGGCGTACGCCGGGGCGGGCGGCTACATCAACCTCTCGCAGGGCGTCTGGTCCCGCGAGAAAGGGTACGGGATGGGTACCTACCAGGGCCGCGTAAAGAACCCCCTCCGAGGCGCCGAGCCCGAGGAGGTGCAGGGCGGTTTCGCGTTCGAGCCCACCGAGATCAACCTGAAGCGGTGGCGTGGCTGGTGGAAGGTGACCCAGCAGGAGCACTTCCTCACGTTCGTCGTGGGGCTGCTTGTCGTCGCCACCATCGCGATGACTATCTCCGTCGAGTACGCCGCCGGCAACGTCGGTGAGGGTGCCATCGACATGTGGATCGGCATCATCATCCCACAGCTCAACGGGCTGTCAGCGACGCTGCTGTATGCGGTCATCTTCATCGCGCTGTTCTCGACGCAGTACGCCATTGTCGAGTCGTTTGTCCGCAACAGCGTCGACATCGTCTACCAGGTGTACGGCCGCTCGCACGGCGTCGACGAGTCGCGGCTGTTCCTGGGCGTGCTGACGCTGTTCACGCTGTGGGGCATCGGCATCATCCTGCTGTCGAACGCGGTCGCGGCTATCAGCCAGCCGTGGATCCTGCTAGTCATCGGCGCGGCCATCGCGGGTGTGATGATGTGGCCGTACAACGCGCTGACCATCATCCTGAACACGACGAAACTGCCGGAGCACGCCCAGCCTGGCTGGGCCCGCGTGGTCGCGATGTGGTGGGCCACCGGCTTCTTCGGCTTCTTCAGCGTGCTGCTCATCGGCGGGCAGCTGTCGGGCCCGGTCGCCGATGCGGCGGCTAACTTCGGGCTCGGCGGCCTCTTTGAGTCCTTCGCCGTCCAGATGACCGTCGTCGGGAGCCAGCCCGGCGGCTACCTGCTGTGGGTGGCTGCACTCGCCGTGCAGGTGTACACGATGTACAGGTCGGCCCGCGCGAAGCTTGACGCGAGCGGCACTGTCGACGGGGCGGACGAGGCGTCCGGCCTACTGGCCTGACGCCGACCGTTTTTATCAGCTCCCGTCGAGATGCGCGTATGAACCTCGTTCGGACGCTCGCCGTCAACCGGTATGCGGTGTACGTCGGCGGGCTCGCGGTCATCATCGCACCGGCCGTGCTCGCGAGTGCTGGCGTCCCGGTGCCGCGACCCGTCCGGCTGGCCGTCGTCGCCGTCGCGCTGTCGGTGATGACGGTGACGTACCTCGGCGAGCGACGGCTGCGGCGGGAACCGACCGGCCCTGCCGAGACGATGGCCGACCGACCCACGCTCGGGACGCGGCTCGCCGTCGCCGGCGCGCTAGCCGGGCTGGCCGCGGGCGGCTATCTCGCGCTCCGCGGGCGACTCTGGGTCGGAGTGCTGTTCGTGCTCGGCGCCGGCCTGTTCGGCCGCATCGCGGTCGGGCGCGCCCTCGGGGGTGAGACACGGTGAGCGAGTCCGTCGACCCCGAGGAGCTGCCGAGCTCCGATATCGAGGTGGAACTCAGGGTTGGTTTCGGGATGACCGGCTCGTTCCCGCTCCGGCTGGCAGACCTGTTCTTTACGAACAATGGGCTCCACGTCGCGGAGTACAGCTACCTCACCCCCATCTTCGGGCTGGGGGCGCGCAAGCACCGCCGCGAGGCGGCGGCGATGGAACGGGTGTACGAGGTCCACGGTGTCGACGAGGTGCTACTGCAGGCCGACACTGTCGTCTGGCACGCCTACAACGACCTCGACCGGGTGACGCTCCACGACGGCGGCCGGCTCGGCCGCCCCCGTGTCGGCGTCTATCCCGCGACGGGCGCGAGCCACGCCTATCGGCTCCACGACGTTGAGGACGTCGACGCACTGGCCGACGAGCTACGGCCCCTCCTCAACCGCCACGGCGTTACCTTCGACCACTCGGGCGGGCTCGGCTACCGGCCCCGCGAGAGTCTTGCCCGCTTCTTCGGCTGAGCCGGCCGCGACCGTGTGGACCACATGGCCCGCCAGCCCACAGGCGAGACCGACGACGTACAGCCCGACGAGCAGCATGGATAGCAGGGGCCTGAGCAAACCGGCCGCGCGGCGCCGGCGAGCCAGCCGGGCGCAGACGTCGACGAGGCCGGCGACCACGCGAGTTGTCCGTGAGTCGGGGGCGGCCACCAGCGTGCACGCCACCGGCGGACTCACCCGCTCGTAAATCCCGACAAGGGCGCGACCGGTCCGGGTCGGAGCAAGCACGTCCTCACGGAAGCCCCGGAGCGCCGACAGCGCCCGCTCGTCGCCGGCGGCGGTCGTGATGAAGCAGGTGGAATGGTGCTGGTTCAGGTCGACCCGGCGGAGGTCTGTTTTCTCGAACCGCTCCGTCTCCTCGGGCGGAAACTCGGGGTCCGGCGAGCAGACGTACGCGTCCGCGCCGTGTTTCACGAACACGTCGCCCCGCTCGATGCGCTCGCCGTCGACGGTGTGGAGGGTAAGGTGTTTCTCGCGGCCGTCGCCCACCATCGCGTCGAATCGCTCGTTGTCCGGCTCGCTGTCCTCGGACACACCGACGGCTTCCGCGTCGACTGGCATGAGTGTTGTTGTCCAACAACGCGCTTATAGTGTCGCGCACACATTCGGGCGCATGGCTGTCGAGGACCGGTTCTACGAACCGGACGGACTGGAGACGTCGGCCGAGTCGATCGGGTCGGAGCGCCCGGACGTCTCGGCGTACCGCAGGCTGGCTGCGGACCTGCGCGAGCGCGTCGACGGCGAGGTACAGTTCGACGAGTATGCCCAAGTGCTGTACGCCACCGACGGGAGTATCTACCAGGCGAAGCCTGCTGGCGTCGTCTCTCCGCGTCACCGGGACGACGTCGTCGCGGCCGTCGAAGTGGCCGCAGAGCACGGCGTCCCTGTAATGGCCCGCGGCACCGGCTCGTCGCTGGCCGGCCAGGCCGTTGGGCCGGGCTGTGTCGTAATCGACGTCTCCCGGCACATGGACGACATCCTCGAAGTGGACCCTGAGGGCCAGCGCGCGACGGTCCAGCCGGGGGTCGTTCAGGACCACCTCGACGCGCGGCTGGCCGAACACGGGCTGAAGTTCGCGCCCGACCCCGCCTCCTCGAACCGGGCGACGGTCGGCGGCGGTATCGGCAACAATTCGACGGGCGCCCACTCTGTCCGCTATGGCATCACCGACGCGTACACGGAAGAACTCGAGGTGGTGCTGTCTGACGGCTCGCTGGTCCACACCCGCGAGGTGGTACTCGACTCCGCAGAGTACAATAATATCGTGGAGAAGGACGACCTCGAGGCGCACGTCTACGAAACGGTCCGCGGGCTGGTTGAAGACCACGAGGAAGAAATCGAGACGCGGTACCCAAAGCTGAAGCGGTCGGTCTCCGGCTACAACCTCCACAAGGTCGTCTACGAGAATGACGACGGCGAACGGGTGATTAACCTCTCGAAGCTGTTCGTCGGCGCCGAGAGCACGCTTGGCGTTGTCGTGGAGGCGACCCTCTCGCTCGTCTCCGTCCCCGAAGAGACGGCGCTCGCGCTCTACTGCTTCGACGACCTGGTGGCGACGATGCAGGCGGTGCCCGAGGCGCTGGAGTTCGACGTTAGCGCCGTCGAACTGATGGACGATGAGGTGTTCCGGCTCGCCGCCGAGTCCGACGGCTACGCCGAGTACGTCGACGTGATTCCCGAGGGGACGACGGCCGCCCTGATGCTGGAGTTCGACTCCGAACTTGTCGACGACTTCGAGGCGGCCATCGGGGAGACGAACGACCACTTCGTAACTGATGGGGATGCCTTCGACGTCGTGGAGGCGTACACCGACGAGGCGCAGGCGGATATTTGGAAGCTTCGGAAGGCCGCCATCCCACTGTTGATGTCGCTGGACGGCGACCCGAAACCGTATCCGTTCATCGAGGACGCGACGGTGCCGCCCGCGGAACTCGCCGAGTACGTCACCAAGTTTGAGGACGTTCTCGAGGCACATGGCACCTCGGCGGCGTACTTCGCGCACGCTGGCTCCGGCACGCTCCACATCCGGCCCATCCTCAACCTGAAGGAGACGGATGGTATCGAGGCGATGCACTCCATCACCGAGGACGTCACCGACCTCGTCTTGGAACACCACGGCGCCTTCTCCGGCGAGCACGGCGACGGGATGGCCCGCACGGAGTTCAACCCGAAGATGTACGGCGACCAGCTGTGGACGGCGTTCAAGGAGCTGAAGACAGCCTTCGACCCCGACTGGCTGTTCCACCCCGGCAACGTCGTCTACCGCGACGGCCCCGAGGACGTCGGCCCCGACTCCGAGCGGGGCGTCGGCGCGGACATGCGCGAGAACCTCCGGTACGGTGCCGACTATCAGTCCGTCGAGCCACAGACGGAACTCGACTTCGAAGACGAGGGAAGCTTCTCGGAGCTCGTCGAGTTGTGTAACGGCTGTGGCACCTGCCGACAGACGGACTCGGACGTGATGTGTCCCACCTACCGGGCCTCCGGCGAGGAGATACAGGCGACCCGCGGGCGGGCGAACATGCTCCGGGCGGCCATCTCCGGCGAACTCGATGACGGCGAGATACACAGTGACCGATTCCAGGAAGAGGTACTCGACCTCTGTGTCGGCTGTAAGGGCTGCAAGAGCGACTGTCCGACCGGCGTCGACCTCGCGAAGCTGAAGGCAGAGGTGAAACACCAGCACCACCAGGAAGAGGGCGCGGGGCTCCGCGAGCGGCTGTTCGCTAACATCGACGCTGCCTCTCGACTGGGGAGCGCGCTCGCGCCGCTGTCGAACGCGGCCGCGAAACTGCCGGGCGCCCGAACGGTGATGGAGAAGACGCTCGGTATCGCCGCCGATCGCGAACTGCCGACGTTCCGCCGCGAGACGCTGACCGACTGGTTCCACGACCGGGGCGGTCCCGCCGTCTCTGAGGCGGAGGCCGACGACACTGTTGTTCTGTTCCCGGACACCTATACCAACTACAGCTACCCGGCGCCGGGTAAGGCGGCTGTCCGGGTGCTGGAGGCTGCGAACGTCCGCGTTGAACTCGCCGAGGAAGCGGTCGCAAGCGGCCGGGCGGCCTTTTCAATGGGCTTTCTCGATGAGGCGCGCGAGCGCGCAGCAGAGAACGTCGCAGTGCTGGAGCCGCACGTCGCCAACGGGAAATCCATCGTGTTTGTGGAGCCGTCCGACGCCGTAATGTTCCAAGATGAGTATCGCGATCTACTCGAAGGACCGGCCGCCGAGGCGGTCAGCAGCGCCGCGTTTGGCGTTATGGAGTACGCCGACATCCGCCGGCTTGACGAGACCATCGAGTGGGCAAACCCCGACGAGTCCGTCGCCTACCACGGCCACTGTAATCAGAAGGCGACAAACAAAGACCACCACGCGGTGGGGGTGCTCCGGCGGGCCGGCTACGCCGTCGACCCGCTCGACTCCTCCTGCTGTGGGATGGCCGGTTCGTTCGGCTACGAGGCGGAACACTACGAGCTGTCACAGGCCATTGGCAACATCCTATTCGAGCAGGTAGAACAGAGCGACGCACCGACGGTGACCGCGCCCGGCGCGTCCTGTCGCTCGCAACTCGGCGACCGGAAGGGGCACGACCAGCCGCCCCACCCAGTTGAGAAGCTGGCGGCGGCGCTCGCTTAGTCGAGCGGCTCAATCAACTCGACGACGTGGCCGTCGGGATCCTTAATGAAGGCGGTACGGGCAC
The DNA here is from genome assembly GCF_042216475.1 of Halosegnis sp. Taxonomy (NCBI): domain Archaea; kingdom Methanobacteriati; phylum Methanobacteriota; class Halobacteria; order Halobacteriales; family Natronomonadaceae; genus Halosegnis; species Halosegnis sp. Next base: position 177,481 of record NZ_JBDGTV010000008.1, on the reverse strand, counting down.
CGGCGGCAGGCTGGTCGCTTGGCGCCTCCACAACGCCGTGATGATCGACCTGCTCGAACGTCTCGTCGACGCTGTCGACCCCGATTGCGATGTGGTCCCACGCGGTGCCGGCCTCGAACTCGGTCTCGCCGGCTGTATCAGCCAGCTGAATCTCGACGCCGTCGTCGTCGGCGACGTAGCGGTGACGAGTGTCGCCGGCCTCGAAGCCCCACGACTCTTCGAAGCCGAACTGTTCGTAGAAGGCGATTGATGTCTCCGCGTCCGCGACGTTCAGGCAGGTGTGGAGGATGTTTACCACGGTCGGTCCCTCCGTGTTTCTACGTTCATCATTGGCACGACTACACCGGGACAGAGGACGCCAAAGAGCGTGACGGTTCTCTCATTCTCCTGTACCGATTTCTGACTCCAGTCGCCGGACTCGCTCGTCGATTTCCATCAGATACTCTCGGATATCCTCAACTGAGTGCCGAAGGTCAGAGATTGCCTCCTTTTGGGCTTTGATTTCGGCGCTCTGCTCAGTGAGTACCTGTCGCAGCATCTCGTTTGCCTCCTTAGTAACATCCTCGACCTGCGAGAGCCGCTTATCGATGTCGTCGAGAGAAACCGTCTCGTCGCCGTCTGTCATCCGTGCGACTACCAGCACTAGTACGGAAATATACGTTTTCGTCGGTGTCGCCGTGGCCGCCCCTGAAAACAACTGTCCGACGGAAGCGTCAGGTGTGGGGTCCGCCGCCGCCGAAATTAGAGATGTCGTCCGCCGTCGAGAACAGCGGACAGTCGTGGTTCTCCGGGAGACGGTGATCGGCACAGAACTGCTGGTCGCAGTGGTCACACTCGAACGGCTGCTTGAGGTCGGCTCCACAGTCGTTGCACCGGCGCACAGTGTGAGGTGTGATACCCCGGCACGTATAGAAGTTGCGAGCGTTCAAGCGTCCGTCACGTCCAAGAGCCGGGACCGCAAACGGCGAGTATGCCGACGGACTGGCGGGCAGTGGTATCTGGTGCGGGCGCAGCGGTGGTTTACCTCGCTGTCCTCGCGCTGTTTCCCGGACTGGAGGGGGTGCGTGTTGCGGGTGTCCCGCTCGTACTCGGGACGGGGTTGGTCGCCGGCGCCGCCGCGGGGATGGCCGCCGACGATGGACCAGCCGCCGGTGCGTGGCACGGCCTGCTATCGGGGTCACTTGGTGGTGCTATCTTCGCGGTCACGTTGGTGTACGTCTTCGCTGCCAATGAGCCGTATGGGGTCTTCCACGGACTGAACCACGTCCTTGCACTGTCGGCGGCCGATTTCACCGTCGTTGCAACCCACGGCCGCGCCGTTGTCGCGGGAGTGGCTGGGCTGGGTTGGGTGCTTATTGCGGTGCTCGGGGTATACGCCGGGTATGTCGCCCCACAGCGGCAAGGTGGGGCGCTTGTTGAAGAGTGAACTCCAGCCAGGCTATACCCAGCCTTCCTCAAGCAGCAGTTCGCCGTTGAGCACGGACGCGCCCGCGGCGCCGCGGATGGTGTTGTGTGCGAGGCAGTTGTACTGGACACCGTCGTCCGTCTCGCGGAAGCCGCCGGCGGAGACGGCCATCCCGTTGCCGAGGTTGCGGTCCAGCCGCGGCTGGGGTCGCTCTGGCTCCTCGAAGGTGTGGACGAGCGGCTCCGGCGAGGAGGGCAGCGGCGCGGAAGGATAGTCGGCCATCGCCTCGGCAGCTGCCTCTGGTGAGAGTGACTCGCGGGTGTCCGCCCAGACGTTCTCGAGGTGGCCATCGATGGTGGGGATGCGGTTGCAGGAGGCGGCGACATCCATCTCATGAAGGTGAACTTCGGCGCCGTCGAACGAGCCCAGCAGCTTCCGGGATTCGCGTTCCATCTTCTGCTCCTCGCCGCCGATGTGCGGGATAGCATTGTCTATAATCTCCATCGAGGTTACCCCGGAGTAACCGGCCCCCGACACCGCCTGCAGGGTGGCGACCCGCACCGACTCAAGGCCCCACTCGTCGAGCGCTGCGAGCGTCGGCACCATCGTTATCGTCGAGCAGTTAGGGTTCTTCAGAAGCGCGCCGTCCCAGCCCCGTTCGTCCTGCTGGACCTCAAGCACATTCACGTGGTCAGGGTTCACTTCCGGGATGATGAGCGGCACATCGGGGTCCATCCGCGCGTTCGAGGAGTTCGAGGAGACAACGTAGCCGGCTGCCGCAAGCTCAGGTTCCACCTCTGCCCCGACATCGGATGGGAGCGATGAGAACAACAAGTCGACATCATTAGGAATCGCGTCGGGGGCGGTCTCGACCACCTCGATGTCGGTGACGGACTCGGGAATAGGTGAGTCCGCGCGCCACTTGGCGGCGTCTCTGTACGACCGGCCTGCAGAGGCCGGCGAGGCGGTGAGTGTCACGATGTCGAACTCGGGATGTGGCTCGAGTAGCTGGATAAGTCGCTGTCCGACTGCTCCCGTAGCGCCAAGAATACCGATACGTACCATTGTCCGGCCTCGGGCGGGCGGCGGCAAAACGGTGTCGCCGGTGGTAGGCGTTGCCTGGGAGACTCAGTCGTCGCCTGGTGGCGTCTCTGCCTCCGTTTCGGTCTCGGCGGCGTCCGGCTCGCCCGCCGCGGTGGTAGGCTCTTCCCGCACGTCGGCGCCGCGCCAAGTGCCCCGCTTGAACCACATCACGGCGATGAGTGCGCCGGCGATGTTGGAGACGACGAACCCCCACCAGATACCGGGCGGCCCCATCGGCATCACCAGCCGCGGTAAGGTGACCGTCAGGCTGGCCAGCCGGACGGGCCCGCCAACGCCGAATGCAAGCAGGGCGGCGACAGGCAACCGGATGAACCCAAGGAAGGTGATGGCGATAGCCGCCGAGACCATCGTTTTGCCGGCACCTCGGAAAGCGCCAGTGTAGCCGCGCATAAAGCCGATGCAGCCAAACGTGAGTGCGACGTACCGGAGAAACTGCGCGCCGGTGGCGACCACGTCGGGGTCGTTGCTGAACACGCCAACGATGGGCGAGGGGAACAGAAAGATTCCAACGCCGACGGCGCCGAGGACGACGAACATGACGCGGGCGGCGAAGTCAGCCGCAGCTTCCGCGCGATCCGGCTGGCCGGCGCCGATGTTCTGCCCGGCCATCGTCTCGACCCCTCGCGCCACGGCGATAGCCGGCAGGAAGATGACTGAAAAGACACGGATTCCGATGCCGAAGCCGGCGACGACGCTCGTGGAGAAGGCACCGACAACGACGAGCAGGAGATTCACCGACAGTGACCGGCCAGTCCCCTCGATGGACGCGGGCAGCCCAATCCGGAGCATTTTCCGTGCGTAGGTGAGGTCTGGCGCCATGTCGCGAAGCCGAATCTGAACGCCCCGGACCCCGGAGAACATGATAGCCATCCCAACGGCGGTGGCGACGCCTCGCGAGAAGACGGTCGCGTAGGCGGCCCCCTCGATGCCCAGCTCCGGGAAGGTAACCGTCCCGACGACCGGAGCGTTCGCTACGAGTGTCCACCCATTGATGAGAAACGGGTCGAGCGCGACGTTGAGCACCACGGTACCAAGCATGACGAGCATTGGCGTCACGGTGTCGCCGTAGCCACGCATCAGCGACAGGAAAATGAAGAAGCCGAACATCGCGGGCAACCCCAGCGAGATGACCCGCATGTAGGCGGTCGCGGCGGCAAGTACAGCGGGGGCTGCGCCGAAGACAGCAAGCAGGTCGTCCACCAGCAGGTATCCGGCCGCGCCGAGTACGACCGACACAAGTACGGCGAAAGCGACGGTCTGTGAGGCGGCGTATTCGGCCCGGCGCGGCTCCTCAGCGCCGGTGTGCTGGGCAACGAGGACGCTCCCGGTTACGGAGACGCCGAAGCCGATAGAGATGATAAGAAACACCATCGGAAACGCAAACGAGATGGCTGCCAGCGCCGTCGTGGAGTACTGGCCGAGCCAGAACGTGTCCGCGAGGTTGTAGGCTGTCTGGAGTAGGTTAGTGATAACAATGGGCAGCGAGAGATAAAACAGCGGCCAGCCGATGTCACCGCTCGTCAGTTCTAAGTCCTCTTTCCCTTTGAACATCAGACGGGCACCTCCGGCTCGTTACCGCGGCCGAGCACATCGTCGAGGTACGCCTCAACAAGCCGACGGCCTGCTGCGGGCGATTCGTCGAGCGTCACCTCGCGGACGTGGGCACCGTCGATAGCGGTGACGACAAACCGCGCCACCGCATCAGGATCGACGGCGCGGAAGTGACCCGCTTCGATGCCATCACGGACAGCGGAGGCGACCGTTTCGCGGAGCCGCTCATCAAGGGCAGCCAGCCGATCGCGATACGGCTCTGTGTACGGCGCCTGTGCTTTCAATTCCAGCAGCGCCACGGCGAACGCGCGACTGTCGTCGTCGGCCTCCGCGGGCGCGAATACCGCGTCGACGAAGCTATCGAGGCGGACACGCGGGTCGGCCGACTCGCAGGCCAGCCGTGACTCGAAGCGATCGAGCAGGTAATCGAGAAATGCCCGAAGCAGTTCTTCCTTCGTATCGTAGTGGTAGTGGAGCGCAGCCTTTGATTTCCCCCACTCGTCGGCGATGCGCTGGGTGGTCAGTTCGGCATAACCGTGACGACACAACGCCCGATATGTCGCCGCCATCACTGCCTCGCGCGTGTCGTCGTCCATCGGTCGGTGTGCGTACTTACTGACCAGTCAGTCAAGTGGGTTTCGCGTCAATGTGGCTACGGGGTGGGAAACCAGAGGAGCCTCAGGCCGCAGGACCGCCGCGCTGCTTGTGGGTGATATAGCCGGCGATGCGGTTGCGGACACCCTTCGACTGAACGTTGGTCAGCTCGGTGACGACCTCCTTGTTGTGCTCGAAGTCGGTGGTGAACGCCTCCTCGTACCGCTCCAGCAGCGCCTTCCCGAGCTTCTTGATGTAGGCGGGCTTGATGGCCATTACCGGATATGAGTCGGCGGCTGCCTAAAAAGCGTTCGACTCGGTCTCAGTCGCGCCAGTCAATGAGGTCCTCGAAACGCGCCCAGGCAGCCTGCTCGCGGGTGCCACCGGCCGACGACACGACATCCTCAAAGAAGCGGATGCGTTCACGGAGCCGACCGTCGTCGAATCCGTCGACGCCGAGTCGCGAGGCTGCCACCGTCGCCTCGATAACGGCTGCATGGCCTCGTGAGACAGTCGGGACGACCCGCTCGTCGACTGTCGCCGATTCGACGCGAAGCCGCCAGTCGGTCCAGTCTGTGCCCGCCTCGGTTCCTGAGGCGGTTTCGCTTGCAGCTACTTTCGCCCAGGCGGCTGCCGAGTCCAGTACCGGCGTCGCTTCTTCCCGGACGGCACATGCGGCGTCCACAAAGTCGACTGGATCGGGGGTGAATTGGACGTAGCCGCCGCCCCGTTCGCGGAAATTGCGCCATGTGCGGGTGCGGCCCCAGGTTCGCGCGGTCACTGGCTCGGCAAGCGGCTCATCGGGATCGACGCCACCCTCTGGGGCGTGGAGCCCAAGGGCAGCCACGTTCCAGCGCCCGTTCGGGCCTCGCGTAGTGACGACAGATTCGGTCACACCGTCCCAGCGGGCCGGCCAGGCGCTCACATCGACACCCCCTGTTCGAGCGCGACGTACAGCGCCGCGGAGGTGATGTCGGCCGTTGTGCCCGGATTGATACCGCGGTCGACAAACGCCTCGGCCAGCTGCTCGGGATCTTCCTCGCCGTTGAGGCATGCCTGCGCCCGTTCGCTTGCCTCCCGGGCGGCCGCATCGCCGACCGTCGTCCGCACGAACCCGTCCGGCCGCTCAGCGAGCAGTCGGAGAAATGCTTGCGCCCCTCGGTCGGCGACCGGTCCGTCGTCAGCCCGAATGCGCGCAGCCTCGCGGAACGTCCGCGGGAATCCCGCCGTCCACTCGTCAGCGTTGCCGTCGTCCTCTGTGCGCGCGAGCACGTCCCACAGGCTCAGGTCGCGGGCCTCGACGGTAGCCACCGCGTCAGCACCCCGACGCACGTCGAGATCGGCCATCCCTTCGGGCGGATCTGCGACGGCCACGTCGACGTGTTCGAACGCACGGTAAAATGCCGCGGCGTCGGCGACGGTCGTCGCCTCACAGACCTCTTTTACCCCCTCTCTCGAGAGGTCGCCGACGGCCGCCGCTCGCACCAGCGGTACCAAGAGGAGGAGACACCCGAACTGCGTGTTGTCACCTGCCCGTCGACTCATCCCCGCCACTGCCGTCTCGAAGGCCGAACCAATCGGCCCCTCCGTCGCCGCCGCGAGTCCTTCGCGAGCGCCAACTGCCCCGGCGAGGAACTGCTCGAAGTGGAGGTCCGGGTGGTCACGGTGTCGGTCGACGTTGCCGGGCTTGGGTGTGCCGGCCACCTCTAGCAGGAGCGCGAATTCTGCCGTGGCCGCGTGCTCGTCGAGACGGCTCACGCGTCCACCTCGTGGAGGTCGCTAAGTGCCTCGCTCACTCGCTCGAGCACGCGTGGGTCGTCCGATGGCCGGCCGACGCTAATAGCGTCGGCGCCGTATCTGAGGTACTCGCGGACAGTCGCACGGTCGCGGACACCATTGTTGGCGACGAGAAATGCATCCGTAGCTGCTCGTATCTCGCCGATGACGGCCTCCGAATCCATCGCGTCTACGTGGAGCAGGTCGGCACCCGCCCGTTCCAGCCGCGGCGCCAGCGCCGGCAGATCGACGCCCGCCACCTCAGTCCGTAACTTCACGCTCACAGTCGCGCCTACGTTGGCTGCTGCGCGGACGTACTCACAGAGGCGGTCGCCGTCTCGGAGCAGCCGCTCGCCCGCGCCTGTCTCGCACATCTCCGCCTGCCGACAGTGCGCATTCACCTCAAGGATGGCGTCGTGACTTGCGGCGACGGCCGCCGTCTTCGACAGTGGCCCGACGCTCGTCGTCCGGACGTTGATTGCTGGTCGGAGTGGTGTCTCCGCCAGCGCCGAGAACTGTTCGTCGACGAACGCGACCGGATTCTCAGGGAGGAACTCCTCGCGATCACGCTCGCACAGCCGGCGGGCAGCCGCGCGTGTCGGTTTGTCGAGCGAAATACCGCCGAGGAATGCACAGCCAGCCCACGGTGCACCGGCTCGCGCCCATGTTGCGTCGGCCGTGCCCGACAGTGATGCCAGAGCCAGCCGTGGCTCAAACATCAGGCCACCTCCCCAAGTGCTCGCTCTACCGCCGCTGCAACTCGGCGGCTATCAGCGGGCGTGTCGAGCGTCGTGTCTGTGCGCACGGTCGGTCGGTCGAGCGTCGTTGGGTCATCGCGGTCGAGCACAAATGCATCCGCGAACTCGTAGGTCGCAGCGACGCCGGCCGTCGATGGCTTTCGGCCGGTCGCGGCCATCAGCTTTCCTGCAGGGCCCGAGAAGACGCGGTCACCAATGAACGGCGACACGGCAACCACTGGTGTTGCCGCCAACGCCTCCCGTATCCCGTCGACGGCAAGCATCGGCCCCAGCGATGTGACTGGGTTCGATGGGCCGATGACGACCGGTGCCGACAGCGCGTTCAATACGGCGTCCGTCGGTGTGGCCCGGTCGCTCCCGCGGAACTCCACTCGCTCGACTGGCGGTTCTCCGCCGTGGGCGACCCACCATGCCTGGAAGTGCTGTGGGCCATCGGGCGTGTGAATAATAGTGGCGACGGGGTCGTCGCTCATCGGATAGATAGGTCGGTCGACGCCGAGCGCCCGCCGGAGCGTCGCCGTTGCCTCCGTCAGCGTCGCCCCTTCGTCAAGCAGGCCGGTGCGGGTGAGATGGACTGCCCGGTCGCGGTCGCCGATGTGCATGAATTCGGCCACTCCAGAGAAGCGTCGCCAGCGTGCAATGTCGCGGCCGGCCGTCTGTGCGTCCGCGGGGAGGTATCGTGGCCCCGCGGGCAGATCGGCCGCCGTGGCGAACTCCTGCAACTGGGCGTGCGTCTCAGCTGTATCACCGTCGATACCCCACCACGTCTCTGTGTCGAGTTCGCCCGCATCGGCGAATAACTGTGTGTCGAGGTCCGGACAGACGAGGTGGCCGGCAATCTCGATATCGTCGCCCGTGTTCGCCACGACGGGCGTATCCGCCGGCGGGAACACCGGTGCTGCTCCATCGAGAAGCTTCGGCGTTCCCGTTCCGCCGGCGAGGAACGTGACCATACTGGGGGTACGGGGGCGGCGGCTTGTGGCTTTCGTCGCTGAACCCAAGGGCAAAGCCGTCCCTCACCGAAGTCCGCGCGTGAACGCTATCAAGGACTCCGTCCACGACTGGATACCCCTCGATCCAGTCGCGGGGGATTTAATCGATACCCCAGCCGTCCAGCGACTCCGTCACGTCAAGCAGCTCTCTACCGTCCAGCTTGTCTACCCGAGTGCCAACCACACGCGGTTCGAGCACTCACTGGGGGTCTACCACCTCGCGGACCGCGCGCTCGAGTCGCTCGGGGTCGACGAACCGCAGGCCCAGACTGTCAGAGCTGCCGCCCTCCTTCACGACATCGGCCACGGCCCTTACGGCCACCAGACGGAGGAGATTATCCGCCGAGAGACGGGCCGCGATCACGACGAGATTGGTGAGCTACTGATCGAGACAGAGCTCGCCGGCGTGCTTGAAGCTCACGACATTGCCCCCGACCAAGTGGCTGCCCTGGTCCGCGGCGAGGGGGAGTTGGGCCAGCTCGTCTCGGGGGAGTTAGACGTCGACCGGATGGACTATCTAGTGCGTGACGCCCACCACACTGGCGTCCCGTACGGCACCATCGACCACGGCCGACTGGTACACGACCTGCGGTTCGTTGACGGGCAACTGGTGCTCACCGAGGGGAACGTCCAGACAGCGGAGTCGCTGCTGCTTGCGCGGGCACTGATGGACGGTATCGTCTACCGCCACCACGTCTCGCGCATCGCAGGAAAGATGCTGGAGCGGGCCGCGGAGCGGCTGCTTGCGGCAGACATCTCCGTTGACCAGTTCCGCCGAATGGCCGACCACGATCTGCTGGTTGCGCTCTGCGAGCGGGTGTCCGACCTCGGCGAGCGCATCGAGCGGCGCGACCTCTACAAGCGGGCAACGTGGGCTGGTCTTGAGACCGTGCCCGACGCTCTCACAGAGCTATCGCGGGCCGATGAGCGGCAGGCGGCCCGCGAGATAGCCGACCGCGCAGGCGTTCCCCGTGAACACGTCCTTGTCGATGTCCCTGACCGGCCGCGGCTGAAGGAGGCGCGGACGCGGGTGGTCGTTGGCGGCGTCGTTCAGCGGCTGGAAGAAGCCTCGAAGCTGGTCGGTGCCCTTCGGGACACGCGGCGCGCGGGCTGGCGGCTGGGCGTTTACGCGCCGGCCGACAAGACGGCAGCTGTCGGCCGCGCTGCTGAGGAAATTCTCGGGCTTGCGTAGTCGGGGACGACGGTTTTTGTATCGTGACGTCGAATCCACCGGTAATGACCACGGCACCCGGGTGGTGGGCGTGAGCGCCATCAAGGATTCCGTCCACGACCACATCACTGTCGAGGGCGTTGCCGAGCCGCTACTTGATACGCCGCCAGTCCAGCGGCTCCGCCGCATCTCGCAGTTGGGCACCGCCGCACTCGTCTACCCGAGCGCGAACCACACGCGATTCGAGCACTCGCTGGGCGTGTATCACCTCGCCGACGAGGCTCTCGGCCACCTCGGCATCGAGGGCCGGCAGGCAGAGCGGGTACGCGCCGCAGCGCTGCTTCACGACGTGGGCCACACCCCTTTCTCGCACAATACAGAGCGCGTGCTGGAGCGGCACGACGGCCGCTCACACGACGATGTCCACGACCTGCTGCGCGGCGGCGAAGTCGAGCGCGTGCTCGTTGCTCACGACCTTGACCCCGATCGGGTTGCCGACCTCGTGGCCGGCGAGGGGCAATTAGGCCAGCTCGTTTCGGGGGAGTTAGACGTCGACCGGATGGACTATCTGGTGCGTGACGCCCACCATACTGGCGTCCCGTACGGTACTATCGATCACGGCCGTCTTCTCCGCGAGCTTCGATTCGTCGACGGGGAGCTTGTGCTCGCCGAGGGGAACGTTCAGACAGCGGAGTCGCTGCTGCTCGCACGGGCGCTGATGACGCCGACCGTGTACTCCCACCATGTGGCCCGCATCTCGAAGGCGATGCTCCGGCGGGCGGCGGAGGCGCTCGTCGGCGAGCACGTCTCGGCCGACGAGTTCCGCCGCTGGGACGACCACGATCTGCTGGTGGCGCTGCGCACGCATGAGACGACGGCCGGCTACGCCCGCCGGCTGGATGACCGTGATCTGTTCAAGCGGGCAGTGTGGGCCGAACACGCTGACGTGCCGGAGTCACTGACGGCAGCAGACCACGCGACGGTCCGCGAGCACGAGCGGGCTATCGCCGACCGCGCGGGCGTCGCCGAGAGTGAAGTCATCCTTGACGTGCCCCCGGAGCCGTCGATGGCCGAGTCGAGCACACGCGTCGTCGTCAACGGCGAGGTGCGTCGACTCGATTCCCAGTCCACGCTCGTGGGCGCGCTCCGGACTGCCAACCGCGAGCAGTGGCGGCTGGGCGTTTACGCGCCGGCCGACGAGACAGCAGCTGTCGGCCGCGCCGCCGAGGACGTCCTCGGACTCGATGTCGACGCGCTGGTCGTTGATGTCCGGAAAGGTATACACCAGACGCTCGACGAGTACGGCGCATGAGAGAGCGTACGCTTGAGGGCCTGGTATTCTGCGGGGCCGACTTCGAACCGGCCGAAGGCCGGGTCCTCGTCGCGGACGGCGAGATACGCGCCGTCGAGCCCACCAGCGTCGAGAGCGACGACTGGATACTGCCGGCGTTTGTCAACGCCCACACGCATATCGGGGATTCTATCGCCAAGGAGGCTGGCCGGGGGCTCTCGCTTGACGAACTGGTCGCGCCCCCGGACGGCCTGAAGCACCGGCTGCTCCGGGAGACTCCCCGCGAAGAGATGGTCGCAGCGATGCGCAACTCCATCGCATACATGCGTGAGTCAGGTACTGCGGCATTCCTTGAGTTCCGTGAGGGGGGCGTTGAGGGCGTTGAGCGTCTCCGCGAGGCCGCCGCTGACAGTCCAGTTGAGCCGGTCGTGCTTGGCCGTGAAACGGTGGATGCACTCGAACTCGCGGACGGTTTTGGCGCTAGCGGTGCCCGAGACGGCGAATTCGGCACCGAGCGGGCCGCGGCTCGCAAGGCCGACAAACTGTTTGGCGTCCACGCTGGTGAGCGGGATGCTGCCGACGTCGACGGCGCACTTGACTTGGATCCAGACTTCCTTGTCCATATGGTTCACACCCGCCCCCATCACCTCGACCGGGTCGCCGACAGTGGGGTGCCTATCGTCTGCTGTCCACGATCGAACCTCGTCACGGATGTCGGCCTCCCGGACTTCGAGACGTTGGCCGAGACGACGACGCTCGCCTTGGGGACTGACAACGTGATGTTGAATTCGCCGAGTATGTTTCGCGAGATGGCGGTGACGGCGAAACACTCCGGCCTGGACGCGGCTGCAGTGCTCCGGATGGCGACCCGCAACGGCGCCGTCATTGCTGGCCGCGACTACGGCCTTATCGAGAAGGGGCGGCCGGCGAAACTCCAAGTACTCGATGGCGGGAGCACCAATCTCGCCGGCGCGCGCGATCCCGTCAGAGCCGTTGTCAGGCGGGCTGGCACCGCGGACGTCCGCGAGACGCTGCTATGAGCCGACGGGCAACCATTATCCGGCGGCACGTGTGATGTGTTATCATGTACGACCGGATACTCGTCCCGACGGACGGGGCACCGGGAATCGAGCGGGTAATTTCGCACGCTGGCGAGCTGGCAACAGTGCACGGCGCAGTTGTCGAGTTCGTCTACGTCGTTGACTCAGGTACGGTCGCCAGTCTGCCGGTTGAGTCCTCTTGGGAGGGAGTCGCCGAGATGCTTCGTGAGGAGGGAGAGTCGTCGCTCGCGAGCGCGGCCGAGACTGTCACCGATGCCCACCCATCGCTGGAGGTGGAGCGGACGATGCTGGAGGGGACCCCCGCGGGTGAAGTCGTCCGGTACGCTGACCGGTCGGAGGCGGACCTTATCTGCATGGGGACTCACGGCCGTGGGGGGCTTAACCGGCTGTTGCTGGGCAGTGTCGCCGAGCGTGTCGTTCGCGCAAGCGAGGTGCCCGTATTGACCGTCCGCGTGAGCGAGTGACGACTACCGCGGTCTCAGATGCTCACAGTCGCCGGCTGCGACCCGGACCGGCCCTTCTGTCGTCTCCACGATGAGCGCGCCAGGAAACTCCACGTCCGTCGCCGTCCCTTCGACGACACCGCGGGGCGTCTCGACACGCACTTCCCGGCCGAGCGTAAGTGCCCGCCTGCGCCACGCCGGGAGGACGGACTCGAGGTCGCTCGTCAGCTCAAGGAACCGGTCGAGCACCCCTGCGAGGAACGCACGTCGGGAGACCGGTCCGCCCTCGCCGGCGAGGCTTGTTGCACCTGCCGGGAGTTTTGCTGGGTCAACATTGGCGTTAACCCCGATTCCGGCGATGAGCCACGACACCCGGTCTGCCTCTCCTTCCATCTCGGTCAACACGCCGGCGAGTTTCGCGCCGTCTGTCGGCGGGTCGCGCTCGCCAGTCGGCCCCGCCGCGATATCATCTGCGGTTGGCTGGGGAACAAGCACGTCATTGGGCCACTTGATGCCGGCATCGACGCCTGCTTCCGCGGCTGTCTCGGCGACGGCGATGGCCGCTGCGAGCGTGAACGCCGGCGACTCTGCGGGCGGCACATCCGGCCGGGTAACGAGCGAGGCGTAGATACCGCCCACTGGCGAGACCCACTCGCGGTCGAGTCGGCCCCGGCCGCCGGTCTGTCGCTCGGCGACGACGGCAAGGCCATCGGCGCCGTCGGCCGCCCGCTCACGAGCTGTCGCGTTCGTCGATGCTAACTCGTCGTGGAACTCTACCTCAACATTGGCCGCGAGTTCGTGTTCGATTGCGGCAGCGCCGTATTCCGGAACGGTTCGGAGTTCGTAGCCGTCAGCGGTATCCGTTATCTCGAAGCCGGCCTCTCGAAGCCGCTGGACGTGGTTCCAGATGGCTGCCCGGGAGATATCGAGCTGTGCCGCTAGCTCTGGTCCGGTCGCGGGCCCCGACTCCAGTGTCTCGAGCACGCGACGGCGCGTCTCCTGCATACCTCGGCTCTGCGCCGGTGATTCTTGAGTTCAGGGGTCCTCTGCCGGGCGGACGAACATCCACCCAAAGCCGCCCAGCACGAGCCCGGCCGCGACGCCGGCAGCGAACCCTGCCCGCGGCTCGCCGACAACGATGCCCGCGAGCGTGGCGGTAGTCAATCCGGCCGCGAAGAAGGCACCTGCCCGCACAGGGCCTGCTGCAAGGAAATTCACAGCTTACCTGCGGCCGGTGACCCGACCAGTGAGTGGTTCAATCGATAGAGCCAGAGGAATCGAGCCGCGAACGTCTCGGTCAGTGGTCGCCGCTTTTCGATTGCCACGCGTAGTCGCGCCGCTTGGCGGACTTACCGAACCCGCAGGCGGAACAGACCTTCTTCCGAGAGTGATAGGACTTCTCGCCGCAGCGTCGACACTTGACGTGCGTCGTCTTGTTCTTCTTCCCCTGCGACGGGGTGCCGGCTCCGGTCATGGTTGAATCGAAACGACGTTGTCGCCGCGGATAATCGTTGTGTTCTCGCCCTCAAGCACGAGGTTCATGTGCTGGTCGTAGCCGTCCAGCGTCCCGGCAACGGTGTCTCCTCCTTTCAGGGTCACCGTTACGTCCTCACCGAGTGTCGCCTCAAGCACGTCGAGCGGTCGGTCGGCCATGTCACTGCTCCCAGCCCGCCCGACTTAAACACACCGAGACGGCGCTTACACTTCGACGCTAAACGGGGCGAAGGATGCTGCACGGGCCGCGAACCGGCCCATCAGCTCCCCAACCTCGTCTAAATCCTCCGTGTCGATTACCTCGACTGGCGTGTGCATGTAGCGGTTGGGGATGGCGAGATTCAACGACGCAACGCCTGCACGGGAGGTGTAGAAGCTCTCGGCATCCGTGCCGGTATCGGAGCCAGCGGCCGACAACTGGACATCGACGCCAGCGTCGTCGGCGACCGTCCGGACTGCCTTGACGACGACAGGGTGGTTGGCGGAACCGCGGCCGACAACCGGTCCCTCTCCGAGTTCGATACCCGACCCTTTGTCACCAGGCGACTCGGGGGTATCTGTCGCGTGGGTGACGTCCGCGGCGATAGCCACGTCTGGGTCGAGGTCGTAGCCAACCATCTTCGCGCCGTTGCGGCCGACCTCCTCCTGAACGGTGGAGACGGCGTAGACCGTAGCGTCGGCGTCCCGCTCGACCGCACGCCGGAATCCCTCGGCGGCCGTCCAGACGCCCGTCCGGTTGTCCATCCCCCGGGCGGCGACGAGCGATCCCTCGAGATCCTGCACCGACGTGTCGAAGGTGATCGGATCGCCCACCTCGACGTGCTCACGGGCCTCCGTCTCGTCCACGGCGCCGATATCGACGTGCATCTCGGCAATGTCGCTCTGTGTATCGTCGTCGTGATCGCGCAGGTGGATAGCCGTCTGGCCGACGACGCCCGGTACCGGGCCGTCGCTGCCGTGGACGGTGACATACTGACCGCGGGTGACGGTGCGGTCGGCGCCGCCGACCCGCGTCAGCTTCAGGAAGCCGTCGTCGGTGACATCTCGGACCATCAGTCCAATCTCATCTCCATGCCCCGCGAGGACGACCGAACAGTCGACTGCCGGGTCGCCCTCATGGACGGCAACGGCGTTGCCGTACGCGTCGGTGCGAACCTCGTCTGCGTACTCCTCAAGGTAGTCGACGAACACCCGCTGGCCGGCCGTCTCGAAGCCGCTCGGGGTGGCCGTCGCGAGCAACTCGTCCAAGAAGGCTCTGTGTCGCTCCTCCATACCCGCGTGTCAGGCGCTCAGACCATAACAGACCCGGTTCCGTGCACCACGGCTAAGGGCTCACACGGTGAGGTATCCGTATGGACGTCACGCTGCTCGAACTCAACGTGGACGGAATCCAGCTATCGACAGGCGGTGACGGCGGCGTCGCCTTGACCGACGACGAGGCCGAGTCCTCCCCAGAGTCGGAGGGCCGACCGTGGCTCGCGGCGCTTATCGGCCTGCTCTTTCTCGCCGTGCTGGCGGAGCTGGCGAGACGCCGGCTCGGCGGCAAGTCGGCCTAATCTGCTCACAGCAGGAACACTACCCCTAGTCCGAGCGCGTAGACGCCAAGCTGGACGGCCGCGGTCCGGCCGGGCGACAGGTCGCCCGGTAGCGCGTCCAGCGCCAACGGCGTCGGGTGGACAAACGCCAGTAGCAGATAGAGTCCGGGAACGAGCGTCCCGAACGCCCCGAGCCCAAGGAACAGCAGCGACAGTTCCAGCCCGGCCGCAGTGAAGTACAACTGCCCGGCGGTATCCTCGCCCTCAAGAACAGCACCGGTGACGGCGAATCCGACAACGGCTGCAAGCACCCACACGTGCCAGAACGCGTACTGGACGAGGTCGGCCGGAAGGAGGCCAGCAGCTGCGGCGGCCGTGTAGCCGAACGCGGCGGCGTTCAGCCCGACCCATGTCGCCACGACCCGGTTGTACCAGACCCACCGGGGACAGAGCCCGACAGCAATTCCGGCGATGAGTGCGAAGACAGCCAACCAGCCGCCGACGGCCGTCACGATGGGATCGAAAGGTGCGACACTAGACGAGCGCAAGAGCAGCGCGGTACCGCCCCAGCCGATTGTCAGGAGCGCGGCCCCGAACCCAAGCAGGCCGCGCCGGCCCAGCTGACGGCTGGCCGACGCCGAGCGGTCGACCTCGACAGAGGACATAGACACTGTTGGGGCGACATCCCGTTAAACCTGTTCCGCGGCCGCACGGGGCCCGCAACGCCGGCTACAGGTCGGCGACGCGCTCGCGCAGGTAGTCGAGTTCGTCCTCATTGACACCGTGGCCCATTCCCTCGTAGATGCGCTCTTCGACATCGGCCCCCAGCGACTCGAAGATGTCGCGGGTTTCGTGGACCCGCTCGACAGGGATGTGCGGGTCGACGTCTGAACAGCCGAGAAAGACAGGCGTCCCGTCAAGATTCTCCTTGTACTCGCCGAGCGTCTCGCCGATGAGTCCGCCGGACAGTGCGGCGACGCCGCCGTACCGCCCGGGATGTGTGGCGGCGTATTCGGTCGTGAGACACGCACCCTGTGAGAAACCAACGAGGAGGACTCGTTCCCGCGAGACGCCCGCGTCGACGATCCCTTCCACGAGCCGGTCGATAGCCGCGAGTCCGTCTGTGCGGCCGGGCTCGTTGCGCTCGACGGGCGCGAGGAAAGAGTTGGGGTACCAGGTATTGTTTGTCGCCTGCGGCGCGGCGTAGGCCACGTCCTCCCGTGGAAACTCTTGATGTATCGCGAGGATGGATCGGGCCGTTGCCCCCCGGCCGTGGGTCAAGACGACGGCGGCGTTCGCCTCCTCAGGTGCGGCACCCGCCCGCGCGGGGTCGTTCTCGTGGGTCATCGCGAGACCTCCGCGGCCGGCGCGGTCAGGTCGGGCAACGCCGCCTCGATGCGCTCGCGATCCTCCTCTAGCCATGGCGGCAACTGGAGCGACTCGCCAAGTTCGTCAACGGACTCATCGGTGGTGAACCCCGGCCCTTCTGTCGCGAACTCGAAGAGGACGCCATTCTCCTCACGGAAGTATATTGATCGGAAGTACTGGCGGTCCTTCTGAGGGGTGACGCGGAAGCCCCGCTCGGCAAGCGCCTCCCGCCACGCAGACTGCGTCTCGTCGTCTGGGACACGGAAGGCGACATGGTGGACGGTTCCGACGCCGGGGCGGCCTTGTCGGTCGATCGTATGCAGGTCGACGACGGTCGCGGCGTCGCCGCCGGCAACCAGTCGGGTGAACTCGCCCTCGGTCGCGGTCGTCTCGTAACCCATGAACTCAAGGAGGTCCCTCGTCGGGGTGGGATTGCTCACTGCGAGCGTGACGCCGTGAAACCCGTGAATCGCGTGCCCTGCGGGGACATCGCTCCCGGTCCACGGCTCAATTGGTGTCTCCGCGGTCGTCGCGACCAGTTCGTAGCGGAGGCCATCCGGGTCACGGAAGGCGAGTATCTCGTCGTCGAATCGCTCGCCGACCGGATCGCGGTCGACGTCGTGAGCGTCGAGCCGTTCAGCCCAGTAGTCGAGGCTATCGGCGGGGACGTGGAACGCTGTGGTCTCCACCTGACCTGCACCGACCTGTCCGGGGCGGCCGCTCTCAAACGGGAAGAACGTGAGCGCGGTGCCCGGTTCGCCTGTCTCGTTGCCGTAGTAGAGATGGTACGTGGTGACGTCGTCGAAGTTGACCGTCTGCTTGACGAGCCGCAGACCAAGCACCTCGGTGAAGAAGTGGACATTCCGCTCTGGATCGCCCGCGGCGCTCGTCACATGGTGCAGCCCGTCAACTGGCACTGTCGTCATGTTACCTAGTAGTGCTCCGAAACTACTTATACGCTCCCGGACCTACATGATAGCAGGTTACACTGCTGTTACCCCTGGGTAATTTCATAGTGCTATGGAGTGACACGCAGGTATGGCGCAAGCCTCCCCCCGTGAGGAGTACGCCAAGACCCGTGAACGCCTCGATAGACACCGCGAGAACGGCAATATCTCCTCCCGCGAGCACGAGGCAATCGTGGAGTTTCTCGACGCCCACGACGAGGAGAATCTGACGGTGGCCCTCGACCCCGACCGCGAGCATCTCTCGACCAATTCTCTTGAGACGTATTGCACTCGGCTATACATCATCGCCAAGCGAACGGAGTTTGACTTGATGGACGCCACCGCTGATGATGTCAACGAGTTCTTCACGCAGATGTTGGCCGACGACGTGTGGGCGCAGAACACCGCTCGGATGCGTCAATCCAACCTGCGGATGTTCTACGAGTATCACGACATACTCGACCCAGAGGACATCTCGCTTGCCCCACCGTCCGACTCACCAGTGACCGAGGACGATGTGTTCACCAGTGACGAAATTCAGCGAATGCGAGATGCGTGCCCGAACCCCCGCGACCGATGCCTGCTTGAACTGCTCATCTTCACAGGCCAGCGAGTGCGGGCGATTCAAACGCTCCGAATCAAAGATGTCGATGTCGAGGGTGGGCTATTCCGTCTGAATCCGACCGTCGAGGGACTCAAAGGAGCGGATGGGAAGCGGTCGCTTCTCGGAGCACGCGCCTTTGTCGAGGATTGGCTTGAGTACCATCCAGCGAGTGACGACCCAGATGCGTACCTCATCTGTCCGATTCACACGAAGCACAAGGAGAACGAGGCAGGTTCGATGCTCAACGGTGGACAAATTCGTGCCCGACTTCGGAAGATTGGCGAGGCTGCCGACATCGAGAAAGACGTAAATCCGCACGCCTTCCGCCACACCTTTGTGACAATCGCCAAGCGGCAGTACGGATTAGACAATGATGACATTAAGTGGATAATCGGACACAACGCTGCCTCGCGGGTCATGGAGACGACCTACCAACATCTCACCGATGAGGACCGTATTCAATCGGTCGAAGAACAAGCGGGCTATCGAGAAGCCGAGGACGCCGTCGAGGGACTCGACGAGTGTCCCAACTGCCGGCGTGGGAACATCCCAAGCGGTGCAAACGTGTGTCCGTACTGTGGCGAGACACTCACCATCGCAGGTGAGGAGACGAAGCAGACTGTCCGTGGGGATGTCGCAGACTCACGGGAGATGGCCAAGGGACGCGGCGAGGACGAGGATCAAGAGGCAATCGAGAAACTCGAACGACTCCTATCCGAGAATCCAGAACTTCTCAACGAGTTAAGCGAGTAGTTCGGGAGTTAGGCGGCGACCGTCTCTGTGTCGCCACGTTCCCGTCTCGACTCGCGTTGTTCGAGGACCTCGCGGGCAATCCTTCGGGAGTTATACACCGACTGTGTGCCCTCTCACGCCCGTTAGACGGCACGCACGCCGTGCGGGGAACCCACAAGTGCGGGCATGACAGCGAGGGTTTGCGGTATCCCCACACAAGCGGGTATCACGACGCAACCACTATACCGTCTGACCGCATATTGTGGGATGAGATGCCCGAACTAACGCATATGGTGGCCCAGAATCGAATATCATCTATGTCCAACAAAAATCTTACAGGCAACAGCAATGTCATCTGACAGATATAGCGAGGAGGCGTGCGTGGTGATAGATTCGCTCGAACAGATTGGCTCACAGTGGCGACTCATCGTGTTGCACGACCTGCAGGATGGCGAGAAGCGGTTCAACGAGCTGAAGCGATCGACAGACGCCTCATCGCGCACGCTCTCACGTGTGCTCGATGACCTCGGCGAGATGGGGTTTGTCGACCGCCGATTGGAGGAGGACGCGCCCGTCGCCACTTACTACTCGCTCACGGAGAAAGGCAGGTCGCTCAACCCCGTCTTCGACGCCATCGAGGAGTGGGCCGCAGACTGGCTCGACCCTGAGGAGGAGACGCTGCTGGCCGACTGACTCATAGTTCGAGTATCTCTCGGGCCTCCGCGGGGGTAGCCACGGGCCGCTCTAGTGTCTCGGCCAGCTTGGCCGCCCGCTCGACCAGCTGTGCGTTGCTCGTCGCAAGTTCCCCTCGCCGGTAGTAGACGTTGTCTTCGAGGCCAACGCGGACGTGTCCCCCGAAGATGAGTCCCATCGCCGTAAAGGGAAGCTGGTGGGGGCCAAAGCCGACCGTGTTGAACAGCGTCTCCTCGGGTAGGTCGCGCACCGACGCAAGGAAGTTGCCAGGCGTTGGCCGGGTGAGTGTGCCATTCCCGAAGATGAGGGTCCCGTAGTATGGTGGCTCAAGCGGCCCCTCCTCGATGAGTCGGCGTGCCTCCGTGATGTGCCCGGAATTGAACAGTTCCATCTCCGGCTTGATGCCCCGCTCTGCCATCTCAGTAGCGAGCGAGTCGATTAGCCCACGAGTGTTCTCGCTCGTGAGCCGGTCGTAGCGGTTGAGCGGCCCCATGTCGAGACTCGCCATATCGGGCGCGGGGTCAGTGCGCAGTGGCTCGTGGCGGCTGTCGTCGGGAGCGCCGGTGCCGCCCGTGGAGTGTTGAACAACGAGATCCGTTCGCTCGCGGA
Source organism: Halosegnis sp. (assembly GCF_042216475.1). Taxonomy (NCBI): domain Archaea; kingdom Methanobacteriati; phylum Methanobacteriota; class Halobacteria; order Halobacteriales; family Natronomonadaceae; genus Halosegnis; species Halosegnis sp. Next base: position 157,353 of record NZ_JBDGTV010000008.1, on the reverse strand, counting down.
CAGACCTCGTCAGCGCCTGAAACCGCTCGCGGGAGAATGCTCGCTCGCCATGCTCGTCGCGGGCGTGGAGGTGGACGACGCTTGCGCCCGCCGCTTCGCAAGCCTCGGCGGCCGCGGCGATCTCCTCGGGGGCTTCCGGTATCGCCGGGTTCGCCTCCTTGCCGTGGACGCCGCCGGTCAGCGCCGCTGTGATGATGACGGGCTCGCCCGCGAGGTACGTCTCGTAACTCATCCCTCGTGGTCGCGGTATATCTCGCAGTGGTCGGCGTGCGAGGGCTCGTACCGGTCGTTGCAGATGTCCGCCCGCATCGGCTGAACGAACGACTCCGTCACGGTACAGAAGGCTCGCTCGGTCTCGAACGAGCGACCATCACCCTCCGTCCGATAGTCGAGGTGTGGACAGGTCACATCGGGACCTGGGTCGGCCACCAGCTTAGTCGTTGGCCGGCGGGGAGAAGGCCTATGCAAACTCCTCTCTTACCGACGCTATGACCTTGTACCGCGCGGTTCGAGCGGTTGCCGACACGTCCGGAGACGGCCCTATCGACTGGGGGGCGGCCGCCGAGGTGGCAAAGGCATCCGTCCCGCCGGGTGACCTCGAACTGTCCGACGCCGAGCGGGCCGGGTACGCCGCCGACGTGCGCGATGCCCGCGACCGAGTGCGCGAGGTTGCCGGCCTCGACTTCGACTTGCCCGGAACCGTCGAGATTCAGCACCGCCACCACTGGATTGACGCGAACGTCGACACGTTCCGGCGGGTGATGGACCCCGTCGCCGGCCGGCTCGACGCGCCCGTCCCCGGCTTCGCCCGCTCGCTCAACACAGGGACGATGGGCGCGACACTCGCCTTCCTTGGGCGCAACGTACTCGGCCAGTACGACCCGCTGCTGCTCGCTGACGGCGGCGACCACGCACTCTACTTCGTCCACCCCAACATCCGTCGGGTCGCCGACCTGCTCGACGTGGCCGAGCCACGGTTCCGTCGCTGGATTGCCTTCCACGAGGTGGCCCACGCCGCAGAGTTCGGCGCCGCGCCGTGGCTCTCCGAACGGCTCGAGACGCTGCTACAAGAAGGGGTCGCCGGCCTCGCCGAGGGCCGATTCGACCGTGGAGCGTTGCGCGAGGTGAACGTCGCCATGACTGCGGTCGAAGGGTACGCGGAACTCGTGATGGACCGTGCGTTCGACGACGAGTACGACGACCTGCGTCGGAAGCTCGACGACCGTCGCGGCGGCCGCGGCCCAGTTGGGCGGCTGGTGCGCCGGCTGCTCGGCTTTGGCATGAAGCGTGACCAGTACGAGCGTGGCAAGGCGTTCTTCGACGCTGTTGCCGACGAGCGCGGCCTCCAAGGTGCGGGCGCCGTTTGGGCTGCCCCCGAGAACCTCCCATCGGACACGGAACTCGACGACCCCGCGAAGTGGCTGGCACGCGTATCCTAAGGCTGCCAGTCAAGCGCGGCCGACAGCGAGGACTGCGGCGGTGAGCAGGCTCGCCCGCGACAGGCGTACACTGTCGGCCCCTCACGCGCCGTCCGCGCGGCCCAGATGGGCGGCGCCTCCGGTAACCCGAGCGTGTCGAGCCACGGCATCAGCCCTTCGTCGGTCGGGGGTCGTACGGACAGCAGCCGCAGCGGGAGGTACCGCTCGGCGAGCGTCGCCCGATAGTCTTCCGGAAGGCTGTCAGCGGCCACCGTCAGCTCTCGGCGGCCGACGGCGAGCGCGTCGGCCGCGAGCACGAAGGCCCCGTGCTCGATTGGACTCTCCTCGAGCGTGCTCGCGTGCGTCTCAGTTACCCGTTCGGCCACCTCCGCGAACCGGTCGTCAGTTCTAAAGTGCGACAGCGCGTCCAGCGTCTCGACGGCGACGCCCGTGCTTGAGGGGGTTGAGGAATCACTCAGCTCCTGTGGCCGCGCGACCAGCGACTCACCATCTGTTGGCGTGAAGTACAGCGTGCCGCGGTCGTCGTAGAACCGCTCGACGAGCGTCTCTCCAAGCGAGAGAGCGAACGCGAGGTGGTTGACCTCACCGGTCGCCTCGTAGGTGTTGAGCGCGCCCCGGGCAAGGAACGCGTAGTCCTCGAGGTAGCCGTCGCCCTTCACGTCGCCGTCCTTCCAGCGGCGCGCGAGCTGGTCGCCGTCCCAGAGCCGCTCGCGGACGAACCCGAGCGCGTCGGCGGCCGTCTCGGCGTACCGCTCATCGAGTGCTAGCGCCGCCTCCGCGAACGCAGAGATCATCAGCCCGTTCCAGCCCGCGAGCACCTTCTCGTCTCGGGGCGGTTGTGGCCGGTCGGCGCGGGCAGCGCGGGCCTGCGCGGTTGCCCGCTCGAGCCCACGCTCAACGGCCGACTCAGGCAATCCGAACTCATCGGCCAGTTCGGCGACGGAGCGACGTTCAGTGAGCACGTTCCACGACTCGGCCGGCTCGTCGAGCGCCTGTTCGGGCTCAAAGTTACCCGCCGCGTCGACACCGTAGCGGGCGCGGAACAGCTCCGCGTCCGCGGGATCTTCGATTGCGGCGGTCGCCTGTTCGGGGGTCCAGACGTAGAAGGCCCCCTCGACGCGCTGGTCACCGTGTACCGAGCGGGCGTCCAGCGTCGAGAAGAATCCGCCCGCCTCGTGACGCAACTCCCGGTTGACGAACCCCAGCGTTTCCTCGACCACTTCGGCGTAGCGGTCGACGCCGAACAACTGATGGCCCGCGAGGAACGTCCGCACGAGCCCTGCCTGGTCGTACAACATCTTCTCAAAGTGGGGGACGACCCACTCGCGATCCGTACAGTAGCGGTGGAAGCCACCCCCGAGATGGTCGTAGAGTCCGCCAGCGGCCATCGCGTCAAGCGTCTCGCGAGCTACCTCGGCGTACGTCTCCGTGTTGGTCCGGTCGGCCGCGCGCAACAGTAGGTCGACTCGCGGTGGATTTGGGAATTTCTGGCCACGACCGAAGCCGCCATGCTCTCGGTCGGCTCGGCGGACGGCTGCGCTCGCGGCACTTTCGAGGAACGCGGCATCAGGTCGGTCGCTCGCCTCCGGCACCTCCTCCAGCTCTCCCTTAGCTGCGGCCGTCCACTGCTCGGCCCGCTCTTCCATTTCGGCGCGCTCGTCGGGGTCGGCCCACGCGTCGGCGATACGATTGACCAACTGCTGGAAGCCCGGACGATTGTGCTTGGAGTCTTTTGGAAAATATGTGCCGACGAAGAAAGGCTTCCCTTCGGGTGTACAGAAGACAGTGAGCGGCCAGCCGGCTTGGCCACGGACGAGCTGACAGACAGTGATGTACAGCGAATCGAGGTCGGGTCGTTCTTCGCGATCGACTTTGATTGGGACGAAGGACTCGTTGAGCTGCGCGGCTACATCGGGATCCTCGAAGCTCTCCTCAGCCATCACGTGACACCAGTGACACGACGAGTAACCGACCGACAGAAAAATTGGCCGGTCCTCGCGTTCGGCTGCTGCGAGTGCGGTGTCGTCCCACGGCTGCCAATTAACTGGGTTGTCGGCGTGCTGGCGGAGGTACGGTGATGCCTCCGCGTTGAGGCGGTTGCGCGAGAGGGGCGCGTCGGCGGTGTCGGTCATGTGCCGGCTTGTGGGCCCGTCCGTAAACCAGCGGCGCTCGCGTGTGCGCACTGCACTGTGGCGATAGAAAGGCTTGTTAGCCAGTCACTGTCACCCGCCGGTATGGCACCGACACGACGGCTCGACGCCTACTGGTTCCACGAGCGGCAGTGGGACGAGTATGCCGACCTGCGCGACGCGTTCGAGTGGGAATGGCCGGATCGGTTCAACATGGCTGCGTACGTCTGTGACCGATGGGCCGACAACCGGCCAGAGCGCCCGGCGCTCCGCGTCGAAGGCCGGCGCAGCGAGACGCTGACGTTCGCCGATCTTGACGCTGCGGCGAGCCGACTCGCGGGCCACCTCCGGGCCTCAGGCGTCGAGCGGGGCGACCGGGTCGGCGTGAACGCCCCCCAATGTGCCGAGACGGCGATTTCCCACATCGCCTGCTGGAAAATCGGGGCTGTCTCTGTACCGCTATCGACGCTGTTCGGTCCTGAAGCAGTCGAGTACCGGCTCTCGGACGCCGGCGCAGTCGCCGCCATCGTCCACGATGACGCGCTTGCGCAGTTCCGCGAGGCAACTGCTGAGATGGACCTCCAAACGGTTGCGCTCGTGGGCGAGGCCGACCCCGAGCGAGACGTTGAGGTGGCCTTCGAGACGGCACTTACAGGCAACGAGCCTGACTTCCCCGCCGTCGACACCGCTGCCGAAGAAGATGCACTGCTCATCTACACCTCTGGGACGACAGGAAATCCGAAGGGAGTGCGCCACGCCCACCGAATGCTGCTGGGCGTACTCCCGCTGTTTCTCACCTCTTTCTGTAATCTCGATCTGCGAGATGGCGATACGTTCTGGACACCCTCGGAATGGGCGTGGGTTGCCTCACTGTTTGATGTGGTGATGCCCGCGCTGTTCTACGGCCAGTCGGTCGTCGCCCGAGAGTCGGCAGGATCCTTCGACCCAGCGGCCGCGTTCGGGACGCTGGAGAGACATGGCGTGACGGAGTTCTTCGCGCCACCGACTGCGCTCCGGATGATGATGACTGTCGACGCCGACCCGGTCGGAAGCGTCCGGACCGTCGCTTCTGGTGGCGAGTCGCTGGGTGCGAGCATCCGCGAGTGGGCTGACGATGTTTTCGAGGGGGCGGCCGTCCACGAGGCGTATGGGCAGACGGAGGCGAACATGGTAGCCGGGGACTGCACTGCTCTCGCTGAATCCCGTGACGGCTACATCGGCTTGCCCGGGCCTGGCCACGAAATCGCGATTCTTGACCCCGAGACCGCTGAGCCGACCGTCTCGGCCGGTGAGTCCGGCGAGATTGCCGTCCGTTATGAGGGGAACCCGGTCTGCTTCCGCGAGTACTGGGATGAACCCGAGCAAACAGCCGCGAAGGTGGTCAATGGCTGGCTGTTGACGGAGGACCTCGGCCGAATGGATGAAGATGGTTACCTCGCCTTCGAGGCTCGCAAGGACGACGTTATTATTTCGGCCGGCTATCGTATTGGTCCCGTTGAGATAGAGGAGTCACTGGCGGGCCACGAGGCAGTGACCGACGCGGCGGTCGTCGGCGTCCCTGATGACGAGCGGGGCGAGGTACCAAAGGCGTTCGTGGTTCTCGCGGACGGCTGGGCGCCGACCGACGAGACCCGTCAGATCCTCCGCGAGCACGTCCGTGACCGGCTCGCCAAGTACGAGTATCCTCGCGATATCGAGTTTCGTGACACGTTGCCTAAGACCGCGACAGGAAAGCTCCGGCGAGCATCGCTGAAGACCGAGTCGGGCAGATAGCTGGCTGCCGGAATCTGCAACCTTTACGCGGGCGCCTGCCGGTAGCCCGCGTATGCACGATGACGAACGCGTGCTGCTCGTCGGCGGCGGCGGTCGTGAACACGCCATCGCCCGCGCGGTAGCCCGCTCGGACGCGACGCTGTTTGCCTGTGCGTCGAACCGTAACCCGGGTATCGCGGCGCTAGCGGCCGATGTCGAGCTGCTCGAGGAGACAAGCCCCGAGGCTGTCGCCGCCTACGCCGAGTCGATCGGCGCGACGGCCGCCGTCGTCGGGCCGGAGACTCCCCTCGAAGCAGGCGTGAGCGACGCGCTCGATGCAGTGGGCATCTACGCGTTCGCGCCTGGGGCCGCCGAGGCTCGCATTGAGACGGACAAGCAGTTCCAGCGTGACTTCCTCGACGAGCACGGCATCGCGGGCAACCCAGACTACGCGACGTTTGACGACACCGAGGCGGCCTGCGCGTACATCGATGAGTACGACGGCGATCTTGCCGTGAAGCCTGCTGGCCTCACAGGCGGAAAAGGGGTGCGTGTCATCGGCGACCAGGTGACTCCGGCAGAGGCCAAGCAATATCTCCGCGACTCCGAGTACGACCGTGTCGTCCTTGAGGAGCGGCTTGTCGGCGAGGAGTTCACCGTGCAGGCGTTCGTCGCTGACGGTGACCTGCGCGTTACGCCGGCCGTCCAAGATCACAAACGCGCCTACGAGGGCGATGAGGGGCCCAACACCGGTGGGATGGGGAGCTACTCGGCGGCCACCCCAGATCTTCCCTTCATGGAGCGAGCCGAGTACGATGCCGCTGTCGACATCATGCAGTCGGTCGTCGCGGCGCTCCCTGACTACAAGGGTGTGCTCTATGGTCAGTTCATGCTCACGGCCGAGGGACCGAAAATTGTCGAATTTAACGCCCGATTCGGCGACCCAGAGGCGATGAACACTCTCCCCGTGCTGGAGACCTCGTTTATAGATGTCGTGACCGCCGCCCGCGACGGCAAACCACTGCCAGAGTTGTCGTTCGCGTCGCAGGCGACGGTCTGCAAGTACGCGGTCCCCGACGGCTACCCAACTAACCCGGAGGCTGGTGCAAGGGTGCAGGTCGACGAAACCGTCATTAACCGCGTTAACGAGGCACATGGCAGCTCGGCGGACGTCAATCTGTTCTACGCCAGTGTCGACGCCCGCGAGGACGGTATCTACACGACCACCTCCCGCTCGTTTGCTGTCGTTGGCCGCGCGGGAACCATCGCCGAGGCGGAGGCAATCGTCGACGAGACACTGGCCGAAGCTGGCACAGAGGGCCTCCGCGTCCGCCACGACATCGGAAAATCGGACTTGGTCCAGCGCCGTATCGACCACATGCGGCGTCTACGTGGGCAGGCGGAGTAGACCCCGGCCGTACACCCGGTGGTGTCCGCCGTCGACGCGCGCTGCTTTTGTCCGTCGACCCGCTACTGCCGGTAGTGACCGACGCCGACGACGCTGACGATGCGCCTGACATCCCTGCTCTCGGGCTTGACGACTTCTACGACGCCTTGGAATCGGTCGGTCGGCCGCTGCTTACCGCCACCGAACTTGCACGGGTGCTCAGTTGCACGCAGGCCGAGGCACTGGCAGCCCTTGAGCAGCTGCCAGACGACCAGGTTGCCGCCGTGGATACGGCGACCGACCCGCGGGTGTGGTTTCCTCGCGACTACAAAGCGACCGCCGACCGCGAGCGGGTCGTCGTCTTTCCCGGCGCGCGCCGAATCGTCGTTGACGGCGCCTCGCAGTTCACTCGCGCACAGCTCTCGCAGTTTGCTCATCTTGAGGACGCCAACCGCGATGGTGGCTATGTCTACGAGGTGCGCGAGGAAGATGTCTGGAGTGCCCCCTACGACGACTTCGCGGCACTCGAACGGACGATGCGGCAGGCGCTTGACGGACGTTATGAAGATCTTGAGGGGTGGGTGCGCGACCAGTGGGAGCGCGCTCGGAAGTTTCGACTCACTACCCACGAAGACGGATACACAGTGCTGGAGGCAAAATCAGCCGATCTCATGGGCAACGTTGCCGAGCGGGAACTTGAGGCGGGCCAGATTCGCGCACTCGTCTCCGATACAGAGGCGTGGATTGCCGAGGAGTCTGTCGCGGCCGTCAAGCGGACACTCTATGAGGCGGGTTACCCTGTCCTCGATACGCGCCATCTCGACACCGGCGAGCCGTTGCCGGTCGAACTCCGGGTCGATCTCCGTGAATACCAGCAGGAATGGGTCAACCGGTTCGTCGAGAAGCGCTCCGGCATCCTCGTCGGGCCGCCGGGGTCAGGTAAGACCGTCGCCGCGATGGGGGTGATGAGTGCCATCGAGGGGGAGACACTCGTGCTCGTTCCCGGTCGGGAACTCGCTGCCCAGTGGCGTGAGACGATTCTTGAGCACACATCGCTGACTCCACAGCAGGTTGGCGAGTACCACGGCGGCACCAAGCAGATACGCCCTGTCACCGTCGCCACCTACCAGACGGCGGGAATGGACCGCCACCGCCATCTGTTCGACGACCGCAAGTGGGGGCTTATTGTCTACGACGAGGTCCATCATATCCCCTCGCCAGTCTACCGACGGAGCGCGGATTTACAGGCGAAACATCGGCTCGGGCTGTCGGCGACACCCGTCCGCGAAACAGATGACCAACACGAAATCTATACGCTCATCGGCCCGCCTATCGGGACGAACTGGTCGGCACTGTTCGACGCCGGCTACGTCGCCGAACCGGAGGTTGAGATTCGGTTTGTTCCTTGGGGCGACGACGAGGCCGCGCGCGCCTACGACGCCGCCGTCGGCCACGAGAAGCGACAGGCGGCCGCCGAGAATCCCGCCAAGGTGCGCGAAATCGAAGCCATCCGGCGAGCACATCCTGGCGCAAAGACGCTTGTCTTCGTGGAATACATCGACCAGGGGGAGGCAATCGCGGAAGCGCTGTCGGTACCGTTTGTCTCTGGGGAGATGCCCCACGCTCGTCGCCGAAAGCTGTTCGACGAGTTCCGCAACGGCCCCCGCGACGTCCTCGTCGTCTCGCGGGTGGGTGACGAGGGTATCGACCTGCCGGGAGCCGAGATAGCAATTGCTGCCTCTGGGCTGGGTGGGAGTCGCCGGCAGGGTGCCCAGCGAGCCGGCCGGACGATGCGGCCCGTCGGGAAGGCGCGGATGTACGTGCTCGCGACCCGTGGTACACGCGAAGAAGAGTTCGCCCGCTCGCGTACCCGCCACCTCCAAGGGAAGGGTATCCGCGTACGGGAACGGCCCGCAGAGAGCGTCGAGACCAGCGAATAAGTCAACGGGCCGCGCGACGGGGAGACGGAGGTAGCTTCAAATCGCCCCGGCCGCTATGTGGTCCGTGAGCGACTCGGGGACGCGGTTCGACCGGCTGGAGCGCCACGAAACGCCGGGGCCACGCAATTCGCTGTGGTCATGGACCGACCAGAAGTCGCCGCTTCGGGTCATCTATAATTACCTGTTTGTGCTACTGGCACGGTTGGCGCCGTCGTTACGCGTGAAGAACTGGGCGCTCCGCCGGTTGGGCGTTTCCGTCGGCGATGGCGTCGCATGGGGGCTGGAAGCGACGCCGGACGTGTTTTGGCCCGAGCGAATCGAGCTTCGAGAGGGATGCATCGTTGGCTACGACGCCGTTATCCTGTGTCACGAGTTCCTGCAAGACGAGTACCGGCTCGGCGACGTCGTCGTCGGTGAACGGGCGATGGTGGGCGCGAAGGCCGTCATCCTCCCAGGAGTCCGAATCGGTGCCGGCGCGCAGGTAGCTGCGGGGTCACTTGTCACCGATGATGTCCCACCTGAGACGACGGTTGCGGGCGTTCCTGCCGAGATTCGCGAGCCGCGCGAGTGACTCAGCCCCGCACGACCACGACACCCGACCGAAACACGCGGTGGTTGGGGACGACGAACTCCTCGCCGTCCGACTCGATGCGGGTGACGAACGTGTCCACTTCCTGAACGATGCCGCGGCGGCCGTCCACTTCCACCTCGTCACCGATGACGTACGGCTCCGTCAACAGCAGGTAGATGCCGGCGGCGGCGGCCGCCAGCAGGTCTTTCATGGCCAGCCCGCCCAGTAAGACGACGCCGAACGCGTAGGCGGCGAGCAGAATCAACAGCGGGAGCGTCGCCACCCCCAGCTGTGACAGCGCGATGAGGGTAGCGACATAGAAGACGCTATACTTCACCAGCCGCGGCAGCAGGCCAGCCTCGGGCACCTTCACGCCGCGGAGTCGCTCGCCGACGTACAGTTCCAGTTTGTCGCCCGTGATGATGCCGACGATGAATACGAACGCGGCGACGAACACCTGCCGGAGGAAGCCGGTCAACTGGAGTGTCAGCAGATCCTGAGGGACTGGACCGACGAGCCGCAGCGACGCCAGCCCGCCAACAGCCAGGACGAATAGCCCACAGAGGTTCGCCAGTAATCCTACGGTTGAGGTGCCGAATCGACGGGCGGTCCGCTCGAAGGGCGTCCCATCGACGGCCTCGGGGACGTCGAGTCCGTAGAGCAGCCCGCGGACGTACCGGCGCGCGAGGAGTCCAGCGACAACGGCCAATAGGAGGACAACCAGCCCCGCGAACAGGTCGACCCGGTCGGTGAACAGTCGCACGAGCGCGTCCAGTAGGTCGGCCGTCGAGAATTGGAGCATCTCAGTACGCCTCCGGGTCCAATTCGAGAATGAGGTCGCCGCCCTGGAACGCACGCACCAGCCCGTCAGACTCCGAGAGCACGATACAGACGGCGTTCGTCTCGCGGGTGATACCCGCTGCGGCCATGTGGCGCGCACCGAGCCCCTTCGGGATGTCTGTGCCTTCTGCGGAGGGCTCGAGATATCGGTATGCGCTTACAATTTTTCCGGAGTCAGAGACAACGAAGGCACCGTCCAGCCGCGAGAACTCCTTGAGCATCACATTCACGATGGGGTCACCGACGTGGACGTGGCTCTTCTCGAAGGGATTGTACGACAGCGGCCGCGACCTGTTCATCACCTTGCCGGCGTCGCCGACGACGAACAGCGCACCCACTTGATTCCCCTTCTGGCCCTTCTTGCCGAGTTCGATGGCCACCTCGAACACGTCTCGAATTACGCTGGGATCAGCCCGTGACTCGACGAACAATCCGTAAACGCCCGATCGGCTGAACGAGTCAGCATCCACCCGAGTGACCGTATCGATTCCTCCCTCGAAGACATTGGTGGCACACGCCACCTCTTGCTCCTCGGTGATGTGGCCGTTTTCGAGAGCGCCCTCCAGCCCAAACCGGACACGCTCGCGTACTTCCGCAAACTCCAAGGGAAGTTCGACGAACAGGTCGGCCTCGACCGTGTTTTCGCGTGCGACCACCACGACCGGCACGTCGGCATCGGCAAACGAGTCGTAGTAGGTGCCGCTCGGCGAGAAGAGACACACCGCGTCGACGCCGTCGACGATGCCGCCGAGCAGTTCGCGCAGGTCGGTCATTGGACGTACCTCGCCGGGCCCCGGAAAAAGGGTTGCGGGCGGGTAGATGGCATCCGAAGGCCCTTGAGGTCGCCCTGCGAGAGACGGGTATGTACGAGGGCGTCCATGCTCATCCTGACGGCGACGCCACCGTTGCACGGCACGCGCTGATGGCCGCCGAATATGGGTATAACGGAGTCGTGGTACGCAACCACGGCGGTCGACAGGCCGACTACGACGCCGAACTCGTCGCGGATGCTCATGGGGTTGACGTTGTCCAGGGCATCGAACTCCGCACGGACGACCGCTCGCAACTCGCGGAACTAGTGAAGCGGTACCGCGGGGAGCGGACAGTTGTCTGCGTCCACGGCGGCGACATTTCGGTGAATCGGTTCGCCTGCGAAGAGCCGCGAGTCGACGTGCTTGCACACCCGATGGCTGGCGACGGCGATGTGAACCACGTTCTCGCGAAGGCAGCCGCGCGCAATGGGGTCAGGTTGGAGTTTGACATAGGGCCTGTCCTCCGGGCGACGGGCGGCGACCGGGTGCAGGCGCTGCGAAGTCTCCAGAAACTGCGGGACATCCTCGACCACTACGAGACACCATACGTTGTCAGCGGCAATCCAACCTCTCACCTCGCGCTGAGAGCTCCCCGTGAACTCGCGGCGGTCGGCGAGCAGGTGGGACTTGGCGCCGAGTGGGTTCGCGAAGGACTCCGCGAGTGGGGCCGGCTGACGGAGCGCAACCGCGAGCGCGCGGCCGAGTCGTTCATACAGCCGGGGGTTCGACTCCCAGACGATGAAACGGACGGTTGAGGAGCACGCCGAACGGTTTGACGAGTACGCGAGCGATTACGACGAGACGCAGGACAGTGAGGAATACCGCGCCTGTGCAGGGTTAGTCGTCGAGCACGCCCGTGCCCGGATTGGGGACGGCGACGTGGTGCTCGACTTGGGGTGTGGCACCGGCGCCATTGGTCTCGCGCTGGCGGACGTAGCCGCGCGGGTCGTTGGCCGGGACGTGAGCGAAGGGATGATGAATCAAGCGCGGGCGAAGGCCGAGGAACAGGGCATCGACAATGCGGAGTTCGCCTATGGTGAGTTCCGCGACCCCGACTACGACGGGCCGGTCGACGTCGTCGTGTCCAACTTTGCGATGCATCATCTCTCGGATGCGGAAAAGCGAGAGGCAATAGAGACGATTGCAGCGCTGAACCCACGAGCGTTCGTGCTCGGGGATGTGATGTTCTTTGGGGAACCCGACCCTGAAAAACCGTTCTACGCACCGGAGGTGGACGATCCAGCCACAGTCGGCGTGCTTGCGGACGCGCTGACGGACGCGGGCTTCACGCTCGCGGCTGTCGAGATGGTCGCAGACCAAGCCGGCGTGCTCGTGGCCGAACGGGCCGACTGACCCGTAACCCTATCCGTCTCTCGGCGTATCCGCGGATATGGACGACGAACTCACCCATACGGACGAGGAAGGCGCCGCCGAGATGGTCGATGTTGGAGCGAAGCCAGACAGTCATCGTCGTGCGGTCGCGAGCGGTACTATTCATCTGACCGAGTCCACCACTGCAGCGGTGCGCGCTAACGACGTAAAAAAAGGAGATGTGCTCGCGGTCGCGCGGGTCGGCGCGATACAGGCAGTAAAACACACGTGGGAGACAGTGCCGATGTGTCACCAGATACCCGTCTCAAATGTCGAGACAACCTTCGATGTCGGCCACGACCGTATCGATTTAATGGTGGCCGTCGAGACGACCGGGAAGACGGGCTGCGAGATGGAGGCGCTCCAGGGAGTAACAACTGGGTTAAATGTCGTCTGGGATATGGTGAAGGCGGCCGAAAAAGACGAGAACGGCGACTACCCTGACACGCGTATCACCGATGTTGAGGTGGAGCGGAAAGAGAAGCAACGCGTTGAATGAGTTACCCCCCTGCGGGGGCAGCGAGATCAGCCGCCTTGGCGCGGGACCGCTCGACGATTGACGGACGCGCCTCAAACTCGATGATAACCTGCTCCCCATAGTGTACGTCGTCGACGGCAGCGTGATCGTGAACCCACGAGACGAGGCTCATCGCATCATCACACATCGGAACGACCAGCCGTTCACGCTCGAAGTCGGGAAGTTCGTCGTCAACACGTGCCCGGAGCGTGTCAAGATTTAACCCCTCCTCACCGGAGACGGCAACTGGGTTGGGAGCCAGCGCAGACAGCGCCTCCCGCTTGCGCTCCAATTCCGCCTCTGACACCTCATCTATCTTGTTGAGAACAGTGACAATCGGCGCCTCGTTGCGCTCGTACAGTGTGTCGTGACTGGTGACGAGTTTCTCGCGTATCTCCTCGATTGGCTCGGAGACATCCACCACTAACAAGACGAGATCGGCTCGATAGACCTCTGAGAGGGTTGATTTGAACGACTCAACGAGCCAGTGGGGCAAATCAGAGATGAAACCGACGGTGTCAGTGACGAGCACGTCCCGCTTCCCCATCTCTGCTCGCCGGGTTGTCGTCCCGAGGGTGGTGAATAGCCGGTCTTCGCTCTCGGCCGTCCGGTCTAAGTCCGGGTGACGGCCGTCATTCTCGTCGACGGCGAGATCTGCGGCGAGCCGACGCAGCAGCGTTGACTTTCCCGCATTCGTGTAACCGGCCAGCGCCACGAGATCGAACCCCGACTCGCGGCGTTGCTCGCGGCGGTGCTGTTCGGTCGTCTCGATGGCTTCGAGTTCGTCGCTGATGCGGGCAATCTGTGCCTTGATGTCCTGTTCGCGCGACTCGTCGTACTCCCCAAGCCCCATGAAGCCGGGCCGCTCGTCGCGCTTCGCAAGAGACGTTTTCGCCTCGGCTCGCGGGAGTTCATACCGGAGCTCGGCCAGTTCAACCTGGAGTTGGGCCTTTTTAGTCTGAGCGCGCTGGCCGAAGATTTTGAGGATAAGTCGGAACCGGTCGAGCACCTCGACCCCTTCTGGGAGTGTGTTGCCGATATTGTACGTCTGGTAGGGGCCGAGCCGGTTATCGAAGACGACTGTCCTCGCGTCCTTTTCTCGGACGAGCGCGGCGAGTTCGGCGACTTTTCCCTCTCCGAGACAGTAGGCGGGGTCCTCCTTGCGGTGCTGGGTCACCTCTCCCACGACGCGGTAGCCGGCGGCGCCGGCGAGATCGCGTATCTCTGCTGTGTCGGGATTGGGGACGTCGCCCCGCTTCGCGACGACGACGGGTCCGTTGTCGGCGTTCCCTGTCACTCAGCGTAGTTTGGACACACGAACACATAAGCGTGCGCCCGATTCGAGCCCACGCCACAAGAGCCATATTCCCCGACGGCCCGCCTATTGGCATGGTACTCGACATTAACATCCAGCAACTTGGACTGGAGTTCGGCTCCGGAGCCGTCATCGGGGGGATCATCGGCTTCGCGGCCAAGAAGGTGGCCAAACTGGTGGCCATCATTGTCGGGCTGGAGTTGGCCCTGTTCAAATTCCTCGAGTCGAGAGGCATCCTCACCGTTGACTGGGAGCGGCTCACCGCCGGGTTCGTGAAGGCGAGCCGCGAGGCGGCCGCGGGGGCCCCGCCCTCGTGGCTCCAGACCATCCTCTCGACACTGTCTGTGTCTGCTGGCTTCACTGGCGGCTTCATGCTCGGCTTCAAGCGGGGGTAGTCAACGCGTGTCCAGTTCGTCTTTTTCCTTGATGACACGTGTCTCGGCCTCGCCGGAAGACACCTCGTTGGCGAGGTCGTAGAAGTCGTCCTGCATCCCAGCCGGGAAGGTGACGACGCCGACCCACGAGCCGTCGGACTGCCACTCCTCCCGCTCAAGCTCGCCGAATTCGCGTATTTTTGCCTGTCCGGAACCAGCGTAGTCAGCCGGTAACTGGACAGCGACGGTCATCTCCTCGAATCGGATGGGAATGACGGGTCGGAGCGCATCAAGCGCTTCGTCGACCTGTGGCTCGACCCGCTCCATCGGATCGACAGTGAAGCCCGCTTCTTCCAGTGCCCGCTCGATACGCTCGGGTGGGTGTGGCGTGTCGTTCTGCTGCGGGTTGATGGCATTGCGGGCGATGATGTTGACGAGTCGGCGCCGTTTGCGCTCCTGCATCTCGCGGCGTTGGTCGGCGGTAATCTGAATCTCTCCCCGTTTGATGACTTCTGGAATAATGTCGAGTGGGTCGGTCGTGCCAAACACCTCCTCAAGCGCGCTCTCCGGCGGTCGGTCACCTGAGGCGGCGTCTTCGAAGACATCCTCCGCGGCGATGACGTCCTCAATGTCACCCTCGAATTCTCCTCGTGAGATGGCGAGCGCGGCGTCCGGGTCAACGAGCACCTCGAACCGCTCGCCGTGTGACTCGAGTCGCGCCGTGACGGCCTCGTCCAGCGAAATCATACCCGCCGCTACGTGGGTGGGTCCCTAAAAGCCACCCGCGTCGTCACTCTTCGCTGTCCGCGAGTAGGCCGTACTCCGACAGGTGGCCGGCAATCTCTTCGTCCGAGAGGCCGACGTACGACTCCGTTTCCGCATCCACCGTGGCGACACCAACTCCCTCGGGGTCGAGTTCGCCGTCGTTGACCGACGCGAGCGCTGACAGCGCGAGTTCGATTCCCTCCTCAAGGGTTGCCTCGGGGTCGTAGTGCTCCTCGAGATAGTCGTCAATTTCGCCACGGTCGGCGCCCACAGCCAGCGCCTGCCACTCGTAGGGCGTTCCGGAGGGGTCCGTCTCGAAGAGCCGCGGCTCCCCGTCCTCGATACCGCCAACGATGAGCGCGACGCCGAACGGCCGGGCGCCGCCGACCTGCGTGTACTGCTGGATGTGGTCGGTTATTTCCTTGGTGAGCGCCTCAACGCCGACGGGTTCGCCGTAGCGGAGACGATTTACCTGTGCCTGCCGGCGAGCGAAGTCGATAAGCTGTCGCGCGTCGGCGACGTGTCCCGCGCTCGCGATGCCGACGTGGTCGTCGGCTTTATGTAGCTTCTCGACAGAGGCCGGCTCCATCAATGGTGAGCGCGACCGCTTGTCAACGACGAGGACGACGCCGTCTGCCGTTCGTACACCGATACTTGCGGAGCCGCGCTTGACGGCCTCTCGCGCGTACTCGACCTGATAGAGGCGGCCGTCCGGGGAGAAGATAGTGATCCCGCGGTCGTACGCCTGCTGTTGGGATTGTCCCTGCATGGTCTACTCGCAGTCGAGGTCGGTCGCCCCGAGGTAGCCGCCACCGACCCGCGCGTCGACGCGAGCGGACCGGACGACGGCGCGCCGCTCGGAACCTGCGAGGGCGACGTGTCTCTCTTCTACGGATATCTCCGCGTCTCGTATATACTTTTCTTCACAGGCCCGTACGGTGCCCGAAACGCCGCGGATTCGAACCCCGACCGGGTGGCCATTCACCCGGTCGAGACAGGCGAGCACAGCTCGTCCTCGGTCGACGGCCGGCCGGCGAACCCGGACCACAGCGTGTCCTGTCCCGTCCTCGAACGCGAACCCATAGACAGTAAGGCCGATATCGGCGCTGCCGGCATCTCCGATAAGCGCGCGTGCGGCCCGCCATAGCGCCCCTTGGAAGTCCCCACGCCGCAGGTCGGCGTCAGGCCATGACTCGAGCTCGACTGCGAGGTACCGCCACCGCTGGCGCAGGTGCTTCGGGAGGTGTTTCATCCGTCCCGGCGGGCCAGCCCCGCAAGATGTGGTGCCTCCTCGATGATTATCTCCTCGGTGCCGAGCCGCGCGGCGTTCTCCGATCCTGGTAGACAGAAGACGGGCGTCACGTCGACGATACCGGCGGCTGCCCGGGTCCCGACCACCTTCGTTCCAATCTCCTCGTAGGAGAGGTCGCGGAACAGCTCGCCGAAGCCCGGAAGTTCCTTATCGAAGAGTGGTCGGACTGCTTCAACGGTGACGTCGTCGGGGGTCACGCCTGTCCCGCCAGTCGTCACGACGACATCCGTCTCGTCAGCGAGTCGTGACACGGTTGATTGGACGACCTCGCGGTCGTCGCCCACGAGGTCGCGTGTAGCGACGGTGTGACCGGCTGCCTCGAAGCCGGCCGTGACGGCGTCGCCGGCCGGATCCTCGGCGAGGCTGCGCGAGGAGGAGATGGTGAGCACGCCCGCGTCGAGCGCACGCAGGTCGTGGCTATGGTGGTCGTGGCCGTGGTCGCCGTGCGAGTGGTTATCCGCCGTGTGACCGTCGTCGCCCATATTGGGTGGGCGGCCGCGAGGGAGAAAAGCCCACCCATCAATCGTGCTCGCGCCCACGGACGAGCACAAGGCCGACAGCAGAGACGACGAGGCCAGCAACCAGCGGCACGAGCACACGCTCACGGTCCCACGGTGTACACGACCCCGAGGCTGTCGCGACGGCGACGAGGTACGTCTCGTTCTCGTAGCTTACGACCGCCTCACGAATGGCGTCGCGGTCAGTCAGCGCCTGCCCGCCAGCTGACCGGACGCTGCGAAATACTCGCTGCTCCTCGGCGGTGAGCTCCTCGAAGTCCACGCGGTCATAGCCGTCTGGCGAGCCGTCCAGCTCTGCAGTGGGAACGACGCTGACGACGCCCGCGGCCGCACAGCGGCGCTCCTCAAGATGGGTAGCCGCGCCCGACCCCGCAACGAGCAGGCCGACTAACAGGACTGTGAGTCCGAGGTAGGTCCACCGCGTGACGGCTCGGGACACGTGGACTGCTCGTGGGCCACTGGCAAGCCGGTTTCGTTCCCCGGGCCACCGTGTCACGTGGTGGGTATAGGACCATCCACCGAGAACGTGCGGGCGGTGAGCACGGATGCCGACGTTTGTCACGCTCATCGATATCAGACCAGACCACCAAGCAGAGGCGATTCAGAACGTCAGGGAGCGGTACGAAGAGGCCGTCGCGCTCGTTGAGAGCCAGGGCGGCGAGGTGAAGGGAACCTACTATGGTGACATCGCCGGTTACGATGCACTCGTCGTTAGCGAGTTTCCCGACCGCGCGTCGCTCGAGCGGGCGAACGCGCTGTACAGTATGGACCCGTCGGTGGAGACAGAGGTCACTCAGGTCCACACCCAAGCTGCGTACGCCGACATCGTTGATGAGGCGCTGTCCGAGCATGAGGGGTGACCTACCCGGCGTGTGGATGCGCCAGCCCTGCTCATGGGCGACCGGCACGACTTAGTGGCCACACTCCAGATTTTCGCGCATGCAAGGAGTGTTCTACGAGGAGCACGGCGACACGGATGTCCTCCAGTACGGCGAGTTGCCGGACCCGGAGGTGGGCCGCGATGAGGTGCTGGTCGACGTGAAAGCGGGTGCGCTTAACCACTTAGACGTGTGGACACGCAAGGGGATGCCCTCGCCCGGCGAATTCCCCCACATCCCCGGGTCAGACGCCGCTGGCGTTGCCGTTGAGGTAGGGCCGGATGTGACCCGCTTCGAGGAGGGCGACCACGTCGCCGTCGCTGCGGGTTCGTGGTGTGGCGACTGCGAGCACTGCCGAGCGGGCGAACACTCCCAGTGTGTCCAGTACACGATCACGGGCGAGCACTCGACGGGCGTCCACTCCGAGTACACCGCCCTTCCGGAGGACAACCTCGTCGCGGTGCCGGACCACGTCGACTGGGAGACGGCCGCGGCAGCGCCACTTGTGTTCCAGACCGCCTGGCGGATGCTACACTCACGGGCTGACATTGAGGCCGGCGAAAGCGTGCTCGTGCTTGGCGCATCAGGCGGAGTCGGTCATGCCGCTGTCCAGATTGCCGACCACGCCGGCTGTGAAGTGTATGCTACGGGCTCGACGGAAACAAAACTCGAAGCCGCAAAGGCGCTCGGGGCCGACCACGTCGTCAACTACGAAGAAGAGTCGTTCGCCGAATTCGTTGAGGATCACACTGACGGACGGGGCATTGATGTCGTCGTTGACCACGTCGGCGGCGCGACCTGGGAGTCGTCACTAGAGTCACTCGCAAAGGGCGGGCGGCTCGTCACCTGTGGCGCAACCGGTGGGCCCAAGGTCGAGGTAAACATCGCCGACCTGTTCTGGAACCAGTACGACATCCTCGGCTCGACGATGGGCGCGAACCACGATATCGACGCGGTACTCGAGTTGGTCTGGGAGGGTACCTTCGAGCCACAGATTCGCAATGTCCTGCCGATGAGCGAGGCCGCTCGTGCCCATGAGATGCTCGAGGAGCGAGAGGGGTTCGGCAAAGTGGTCGTCGTCCCAGACAGCGAACTGTAATGACCAGCCGGGGGGAGACAGGTGGCGACGCGACCGATGACGCGGGCGTAGACGCTCACGGGGCGAAACCTCGCGGAGCAGACCGCGAGTTCGGCTGGCGGGGCTGGCTACTTGTCGCGTGGCTGTTTATCTCTCTGCTTGTCGTCCCATCGGTACTCTTCTACCTGCCGCGGGCGGGCGCGTTTACCGCGTCGCTTGGGCTCGGCTACCGGGATGCCTTCCTCGTCCTACCGTTGTTGCCGGCGCTGGGGCTCGGCCTGCTCGCGGTGTGGGCGACCACTCGGCCCTGAGCCGGCCCCTACCGATCACGGCCCATCAGAATCGTCACGGTCCACGAGCAGACAGTTTCTGTATCCGCGGGATCCTCCGACTCGCCGGCACGAAGCACTTCCACGTCCCGGACGACGATGCCGCGATCGGGGTTCGACTCGGAGACGCGCGTTGAAACCACCTCATGGCGAGCGAACAGCCGGTCGTCTGGATAGACTGGCGCATGCCAGCGTAGATCGTCAACGCCGAGCCCGCCGAGATTCGCCGACTCGTTGAGGAAGTTTTTGACGAGTAGTCGGGTCGCTACGCCAACGGTATGGTAGCCGCTGGCGAAGACGCCGTCGTAGCCACGCTCGCGGGCCGCTTCGTCATTGAGGTGCATCGGCTGGGGGTCAAACCGCTCGGCGAACTCAATCATCGCCGCTCGCTTCATTTGATGAGGGCCGTACGTCGCACTCTCGCCCGATTCTAAGTCATCGAAGTACGTCGTCACGCTCCGGAAGTCAGCGTCGTCGAACAAAAGCCCCCGGCCGCGGCGAACGGATGGAGATTAATACGAGGACGCGCAAGCGCCGGACATGTACGATTCGCTTCTCGCGGTGAACCGGCGGCTTTCGGAACGACAGAAAGTGCTCGGCGGCGCTGTCGGTATCCTCGCAGGAACCGTCCTTATCGGATTCATGACGTTCGGGAATGTCCCGTCAATTGCGATGCAGGTGGTGCTCGGCGTCGTTGGCGTCCTGTTTGCCGTCGTAGGGACGCTCCTACTCGGCACCTCCGAGCAGCGCGAGCAGACCGTCTGAGTCGGCTACCAGTCGATGACTTCGCGGTCGCGCCAGAACTTCCCCGATTCGCCGCCGGGCCGGAACCGGCAGAGCCACGTCGGCGTCTCTGCCCCCTTTTTGACCGAGCGGTCCGCCTCCTCGCCGCCCATATCTGTTCTGACCCACCCCGGACAGACGGAGTTGGCGATGAGCCCATGGTCGTTGTACTCCCCGTGGAGGTACGCCGTTAACCCGTTGAGCCCGGCCTTCGATATGCGGTAGGCCGGCGAGCCATCACCCATATCGCTCACCTGACCCATCCCCGAGGAGACGTTCACGACGCGACCGGCCTCCTGCTGAAGCAGGAGCGGCACGAGATGCTTACACAGCAGCATCGGTCCACGGAGGTTCGTCGCCAGCGTCCGGTTGATGCGATCGGTCGGCTCCGCGACGATATCGTCGCCGAACTCGCCGATGCCAGCATTGTTGACCAGCACATCTAGTCGGCCAACCTCGCCGAAGACTCCATCTGCAATAGCCTCAATATCGCCCTCCTGAGTGACGTCAAGCAACACCTTCTCGCAGCCGTCGGGCACGTCGTCGTCCACCGAGCGGGCGCTTGCGTAGACGGTCGCCCCCAATTCGTTCAGATTCTGTGCTATCTGTGCACCGATTCCGCGGGTGGCGCCCGTCACGAGCGCAACCTGTCCGGCGAGGTCGTCATACAACTCCATACTTTACCGAGGACCGCAGCCCGCAAGGGTATGGCGGTCTTAGTGGTCGTGGCCAGTCATTTCGCCGAACGTCTGACCGAACCGCTCCTCAAAGAGGTCCATCAGCGCCGTCTCCAGTGCCTCTAGCTCTGCGGAGGGCTCGCCTTGGCCGTGGGCTACGGCAGCATGCACCTGCTGGGCGGCGTTTATCATTGCGAGGTCGCCGACGACTTCCGCGGCGTTCTCGTCACCCTCCGCGAACATGTCTACGAGCGCAGCGGGGAGCGTGAGTTCGTCGTCGCCGTCTGGACCGTCAATATCGAGCGCGATGGTCTGAGAATCAACCATATTTACCTGAGGGAGCGGCCACTTTTCATCCTGTGGGTTGCCGACGCCAGATGCGGACGACCGCTTCAGCTCGCGTCAGTCGTCTGCTGCCGCCTCCGTCTCCGGCTCTCTGCTCGCGAGCGGAGCCTCGTCCTCGAGGTACTGATCCGCGTCGATGGCGGCCTTCGCACCCATCCCACCGGCAGTGACTGCCTGCTGATAGTGGAAGTCGACGACGTCGCCGGCGCCGAAGATGCCGTCCACGTCCGTCCGGGTCTGGCCGCCGCCACGACCCCCCTGCGTGCGGATGTAACCCTCTTCATCCGTCTCAACGCCGGTCCCCTCAAGATACTCCGTATTGGGGGTGTGGCCGATGGCGTAGAAGACGGCGCCGACGTCGAAGTCATACGTCCGGGTGTCGGGATCCTCAAGCTTCTCCGAGGGGTACCCCTCGGGGTGTTCCGCAAGGGTGACGTGATCGACGCCCTCTTCGGGAGAGCCGTGAATCTCGAGAAGTTCCGTGTTGCGGTGGATCTCGATATCGCCCTCGTCGACTTTCTCTTGCACGCGGTCAATCCAGTAGTCCTCGGCGCGGAACCCTTCGCGGCGGTGAGCGATGTGGACCGTTGAGGCGAACTTGGTGAGGAAGGTTGCTTCCTCCATAGCGGCGTCTCCACCGCCGACGACCAGCATCTCTTCGTCCCTGAAAAAGGCGCCATCGCAGGTCGCACACGTCGACAGCCCGTAGCCCATCAGTTCGTCCTCGCCGGGCACACCGAGCGTGCGCGCGCTGGCACCGGAGGCGGCGATGAATGCGTCGCAAGTGTAGACAGTACCGTCCCGGAGCTCAACGCGGAACGGCCGCTTGGTGTCGTCTACATCAACGACGACACCGTGGTCAATCTCGGCGCCGAACTGTTCGGCCTGTGTTTTCATATTGTCGACCAGCTCTGGCCCGGAGATGCCCTCGGGGAAGCCGGGATAGTTGGCGACATCTGTCGTGAGTGTAAGCTGGCCGCCTGGCTCGACCCCCTCGAGAACAAGCGGGTCATTGTTCGACCGGGCGGCATAGATGGCGGCGCTCAGCCCCGCAATACCCGTACCGGCCACAATGAGCCGACGGTGGTCGGTGTCTGCTGTCATGCGAGCAGATAGCCCACCGGCCCGTAATTAGCTTGCGCCCGCTGGCCGCGCAGACACACGACCCTCAGCGGAAGGGTCAACGCGACGGGGTGTGAACGACCCGTATGACCGCTGACCTACCGGAGAAGACGGATCGCTACGAGGACCTACTCACAGAGGCGCTCGCAGCCGCGTCGGTCGCAGCTCCTCAAGGGTCGCCGCTTCACGAAGCGGCCGAAGACTGTCTCGAGATGGCTGATTCATATCTGACCGACGGCCGCCACTTCCGGGCAGACGGCGATCTCGTCAATGCACTCGCGGCATTCTCATATGGTCACGCGTGGCTCGATGCGGGCGCCCGCGTGGGCCTGTTAGAGGTACCGACCGACGGGCATCTGTTCACGGTGTGAGCATCTCGTCGGGAAATGTTCACGGTGTGAGCGTAACATCGGGGCACGGCGACCAGCGTAGCGAGCGACCCCTGCGCTGGTTTACGCTGGTAACTTGGTTATACGTTTAGACGAACAGTACCCCATAAGTTTAATACGGTAGGATTAACATGACCTCATGACTATGCCAGACATAGACATTGATGATGTCATTCCGGAGGAAGTTGACGACGAGTGGTCGCTGAGCCGGCGACAGGCGATGGCGCTCGGCGGCGCAGCGGGCCTCGCTGGACTGGCTGGCTGTTCCGGCGGTGGCGGCGGTTCCGAGGGTGGCTCCGAGGGTGGCGACTCCGGCAGCAACACTGACACGGGGACGAGCGGCGGTGGCGGTGACTCCGGCGGTGGCGAAGTCCACGTCCTAACGGACTATAACAACGAGGCTTGGCAAAAGAAGTGGGAGAACAAGCTGGTTCCCGCGTTTGAGGAGCAGTCCGATTACACTGTCCGGATGGAATACTCCGGCTTCTCGGGAGACCAAGAGAGCCGACTCGCGAACCTCGTCCAGTCAGGTGATCCGCCCGGGTTCAATACCTCAACGTTTGAGCAGGTGGGTGATCTGTTCCTCTCAGACCAGCTCGCGGAGGTCGGTGATGTCGTCGCCGATGCCGAGGAGGTAGCTGGCGAGCTGACGACGAAACCGTACCACGAGGGAGATAAGTACTGGCAGGTGACACACGGGGGCTACGCCAGCGTACTTCACTACCGTCAAGACGTTTACGACGAGCTCGGGCTTGAGGTGCCCACGACCTTCCAAGAGTTGCTGGAGAACGCTCGCATCATTGACGAGTCGGACCTCGATATCCGCGGGTACGGGCTGGCGGGCTCTAAGACGGGAAAGGCCCACGACGAGTTCCAAGTATTCCTATCAAATATGGGGGCTTCTGAGCTGCGGTTCGAGGACCCCGAGGCGAAAGAGAATGTTGAGGTGTGGTTCCCTGAGGAGGAAATCACGACCCTGCTGGAGTACTTCAAGGAGCTGTCGCAGTACTCTCCGGACCCGACGAACGTCGGGTGGGGCGCGTCGCTGCGCAACTGGGCTGGCGGTCAGTTCGCCCAGCAGTACAATCTTAACATGTGGCCCGCGGGCGTCGCGGCTGCGGTGGGCGCGAATAAAATCGCGAAGAATACGGAGGTCGCCCCGCTCCCGCTGTGGGAGGAGGGCGGCATTACAAAAGAGGACTCGTACCTATCGAATCCGACGCCGGACGGTCACAACGTGTTCGCTGAGGCGGACAACACACAGGGGGCGAAGGAGTTCCTCCGATTCCTCTACGGGTCAGAGACGAACCGCACGGCACGGATGTACGAGACCGAGCCAACGCGGTTCCTGCCAGCATACGGTGACGTCGTTGATTCTGACGCCTTCCAGAACTACGGACTCTGGGAGAAATTCCCCGGCATCCTCGAGGGGCTTCAGCGAGTCAACAACGAGATCGTCCCCGAGTACTACGGCAATGTTGAGGGATCAGGTGTGCTCTCGAACAGCAAGATCGGCGTCTACTACTACCGGTTCTTCTTCCAAGCGGAGATGATCAACCAGGTGGTGACGGAGACGTCGACACCGCAGGAGGCCTACGAGTTCGGGCTCCAGCGCGCAAACGAGGTCGTCAAGGAAGCTCGCAGCCGGATTCAATGACGCGCCGGCTACGTGCCGCGGGAGGGAACGATGGCCGGTGAGACCATTGAACGGGAACCGGATGCGACTCCCCGGTTCTCGCTTGAGCGGCTGCCGGTCGATACGGAGACACTGCTGGGTATCGGGACGATCCTCCCAGTCATCGTCCTGTATCTCATCATCTCCATCATCCCGGTACTGTTCGCCATTTATGCATCGTTCCACCAGATCCCGCTCCTGAACCCCGAGTGGACGTGGATCGGACTGGACAACTACGGCGAGGTGCTCTCGGGGCTGCCGGCGCTGGTTGAGGCCCTCTCGACGGAGGGGCTGTCGACGCTGGCGCAGGGCGGCTTCTGGCGCTCGCTCGTCCGTGGTGTCCTGTTCATGGTCGGGAGCACGCTGCTCCAGCTGGTGGTCGGGCTATGGATGGCACTGACTCTGAACCGTATCGCTCGCTTCCAGAAGGTGGCGACGGCAGTCGTGTTCACTGCATACCTCGTTCCAACTATCGTCATCTCGCTGCTGGCCGTCTTCATGTTTGACACCTTCTACGGGGTGTTCCACGAGATGGGGTCACAGTGGCTCAACCTCTGGGGCGACAGTACGTTCGCACTCGGTCAGAAGGGGCTAGCAATGCCTATCGTCATCCTTGTCGGGAGCTGGAAGTTCTCGGTGTTCATTACCATTTTCACGCTGGCGCAGCTGCGGGCAATCCCGGAGCGGTTCTACGAGGCTGCTCGCGTCTGCGGAGCAAACAAGTGGGAAATGTTCCGTGACGTGACGCTGCCGCGCATCCAGGGGGTCATTCTGGTTGCGGTGCTGTTGCGGTCTATCTTCATGTTCAACAAGTTCGACCTCATCTGGATACTGACACAGGGCGGCCCCGGCTACGCGACGACGACGCTGCCCGTGCTGGCGTACCGCGAGGCGTTCGAGGCGAGCAACTACGGCGCCGCCAACGCGATGGCGGTCGTGATGTTCGTCTTCCTCGCGTTCGGCGCCATCGGCTACTTCAAAGCGTTCAACCCGAGCGACGAGGTGGAGACATGAGCACCGACACCGACCACGACGCCGTCCGTGGCGTCTTTGGACTCGACTTCCGGACTGCCGACAAGATCTACCAGGGAGCGCTGCTGGCGAGTGCAGTGATGTTCTTCGTCATCATTATGTTCCCCATCTACTGGATGTTCCAGAGCTCGCTAAAGACCCGTGAGGCGCGCCGCGCGGTGACGTGGCTCCCCTCCGGGGAGACGTTCACCCTCCAGTACTACGAGGCGCTCATCGGCGGCGACGTGGCGCTGTATCTGTTCAACAGCGCCGTCGTCACGCTCGGCACAATCGTCTGTGTCATCGTCGTGTCGCTCGTCGCGGGCTACGGGCTCGCGCGGCTGAACTTCGGCTACAAGGAGGACTTCGCCCGCTTCCTCCTGTTCGGCTACATGTTCAGCCCCATCGTGCTCGGCTTGCCGCTGTATCTCATCTGGAAGCAGATCGGCCTGCTCAACACCCGCGTCGGGCTCATCATCGCGCTGACTGCCATCTCGATGCCGTTCTCGGTGTGGCTGATGTGGAAGTATATCCAAACCATTCCCGAGGCCATGGAGGAGTCCGCGTGGGTTGCCGGCGCCTCGCGGTGGCGGGCGTTCCGGGATGTCATCGTTCCGCAGACCCAGCCGGCCATCATCGCGGCAGCACTGTTCGCCTTCGCGCTGGCGTGGAACGATTTCACCTTCGCGAAGATATTGCTACCGCGCAATGAGGCAACGACGTTCGCGCCGGGAATCTTCCGGCTTATCAGCCAGGGGTACGGCGCCCCGTGGGGCGATGTTCTCGCGGCGTCGATGCTGACGACGGTACCACCCCTGCTGTTCGCGTACTTCCTGCAGAGTTATCTGCTGAAAGGATTCCAGATTCGTTCACTATGACAGTCACTCTCGACAACGTACGGCGTGTGTTTGGCGACGGCAGCGACAAAGTCGTCGCCGTCGACGGTATCGACCTGACAATCGACGACGGCGAGTTCGTCACGCTCGTCGGTCCCTCGGGCTGTGGAAAGACCACCACGCTTCGGTGTGTTTCCGGACTCGACACCCCGACGGACGGCACCATCACTTTCAACGACCGCGACGTGACAGACCTTCCGCCCCAGCAGCGGGACATCGCGCTGCTATTCCAGGACATCGCGCTGTACCCACACATGAGCGTGCGCGATAACATGGCCTACGGGCTGAAGATAGCCGGTGAGCCGAAGTCCCAGCGCTACGAGAAGGTCCAAGACGCCGCCGAACTGCTCCAGATCACCGACCAGCTCGATAAAAGTCCCGCGAGCCTCTCCGGCGGTCAACAACAGCGGGTGGCACTGGGCCGGTCACTCGTGCGTGACCCGACAGTGTTCCTGTTCGACGAGCCGATGAGCGATCTTGACGCGAAGCTGAAGCGCGAACTGCGCCCTATTGTCGAGCAGGTTACCGACCAGATTGGCTGTCCGGTGCTCTACGTCACCCACGATCAAGAGGAGGCGATGACACTGTCGGACCGCGTGGCCGTGATGAACGACGGCGAGCTTGAGCAGGTCGGCAAGCCGAAAGAGGTGTACGACAACCCGGTTAGTGAGTTCGTCGCCTCGTTCATTGGCCAGCCGACGACCCAGTTCTTCGACGGGGAAGTCGTCGAGCGCGACGGCAGCCTTCGGGTCGCGGTGGGCGACCACGAGTACAGTGTCGAACGGGCAGGCAACGTGCTTCGGTCGTACGCCGGCCAACCTGTGCGGGTCGGCATCCGCCCACAGTATATGAGCGTCGAAGAGGACCCTGAGGCGGGTATCCCAGCGACGCACATGCTCGACGAACCGCTTGGCGACGAGACCCACAGCATCTTCGAGACCCCATTCGGCGAGGTGACTGTCGTCACCCATGCCGACTTCGAGGGTAAGAAGGGCGAGTATGGGCTCGTCATCGATCCTGAACGGGTCATGCTGTTCGACCCAGAGACGGGCGATCGGGTCGGCCGGTCGACGGCCGTCCGCGAGAAGGCCGCCGGCGCGTAGTCAGCCGGCCCGGACAACTACTGTTCCCGCAAGCTGGTCGCCGAGCCGTTTGCCGCGCCCTGAGACGAGCGCGGCGATAACACCGACGACAAGTGGTGGAATCCCTAGGTAGTCGAAGTACCGACAGAGATTCCGCACAGCGCTGGCAAGCCCGGTGCACGGCTCGCCGGCGTCCGTCGCAGTGACGAGCCCGCGCCATACTTTCCCTGGTGTGCGAGCGTAGCGCCATTCGAAGACGAACGAGTATGTGACGACGAGCGGCGCTAGCGCTGCCAGTGTCGCCGGGACGAACAGCGGGGACTCCCCGACGATGCCGCCTGAGAGCGCGTCCAACACGTACAGGGCCGGTGCCTCAAGCACGAACAGACAGACGAACAGGTCGAAACCGGCCGCGAGCAGCCGGTCGCCGAGCACCCGGAGGTCTCCGGCCGTCTCGAGAGCTGGTTGAGGCGGCTGGCTCGTCGGGTACAGCGATAGCAACCGGCTCGCCCACGCGCCTTTCTCCATGCCGCGGCCGAAGCGGGCGGTCATCTTGAGGCTGTTCCCAAAGGTTTTTTCGCCACGTGGTGACTGACACCCATGGCCGGAAGTACCACGGATGAGGGTCCCTCGCTTGACGCGAACACCGTCGTGCGTGCGGTTGAATTGCGCTGGAAACACGCTATCGTCGCGTTCCTACTCGGGGCAACCACCTATGCGCTGTACGGCGTGGCTGGCAAGTGGACGCTTGACGCGGCCGTGTTTGGTATGGCGACGTTGGCGCTGATCCTGTACAGCGCGGTCTCCTTCCGCGGCGACATTCGCTGAGCAACCCAGAAACGTTTAGATTCTTTCGTCAATCTTTGACGGGTTACCGGAATATTGCGATTCCCGTGTGAGAGCGTCTCGTGCGGGCATTCGAGCAGGTTTGAGGGGCGCACACTGGCGACAGTTTTAAATACTTATCGCACTTACAGATAGTTAGCAAGCGCGGTGCCGGCCCTCCTGGTATTCCCCTGCCCGGTAGCCCGTTGCCACCCTTTCAATCATGAGTGAATCAGAGATACGCACCCACCGACGATCCGAGACGGATGCCGAAACCACGAGCCGCGAGCGTGCCGCTAACGAGACGCAGGTAGACGCAGAGTCAGAGTCCGAGTTTACCTGTCCGGAATGTGGCGGCGACCTCCGATCGGACGCTGAGCACGGCGAGACGGTCTGTGAAGACTGCGGACTCGTTGTCGAGTCTGATGAAATCGACCGTGGGCCGGAGTGGCGCGCGTTCGACTCTGCCGAGCGCGATCAAAAATCCCGCGTCGGCGCCCCGACGACGAACATGATGCACGACAAGGGGCTGTCGACGAATATCGGCTGGCAGGACAAAGACGCCTACGGCAAGTCTCTGTCCAACCGCCAGCGGCAGAAGATGCAGCGGCTGCGGACGTGGAACGAGCGGTTCCGCACCCGTGACTCCAAGGAGCGCAATCTCAAGCAGGCCCTCGGCGAGATCGACCGGATGGCCTCCGCGCTCGGCCTCCCAGACAACGTGAGGGAGACTGCCAGCGTCATCTACCGGCGGGCGCTCAGCGAGAACCTCCTGCCGGGTCGCTCCATCGAGGGGGTCTCCACGGCCGCCGTGTACGCGGCTGCCCGGCAGGCGGGTGTTCCCCGCTCGCTCGATGAGGTCCACAGCGTCTCCCGAATCGACAAGATGGAACTCACCCGGACGTACCGCTACGTCGTCCGTGAACTTGGCCTAGAGGTCGCACCCGCTGACCCCGAAAGCTACATTCCCCGGTTCGCCTCTGACCTCGACCTCTCTGACGAGGCCGAGATTCGGGCCCGGAAACTCATCGAGGCCGCCCGCGAGGCCGGCCAACTCTCCGGAAAGTCGCCGGTCGGGCTCGCGGCGGCCGCGGTGTACGCGGCAGCACTCCTGACGAACGAGAAGGTAACCCAGTCAGAGGTCGGCGAGGTAGCCGACATCTCGGAGGTCACCATCCGCAATCGCTACAAGGAACTACTCGAGGCAGAAGGCGTCGTCACCGCCTAACTCACTCGGTAGCTCTGCCACCAAAGGTTTTCACGCTCCCGGCCGACGCCCGGGTATGGTCGAAACGTACGTGAGATTGCTGTGTCCGGAGTGTGGCAAACACTGGGAGAAATCGCCTAACGACCTCCCTGAGCCGGCTCGAACTTTCCATTGCACGAACTGTCATGCTAGCCGCCGGCTCTCTGAGTTCGCCCGCACCGAGCACGACCTCGAGACGATGCAGACTTTCTAACTCAGGCGCCCGCTGGCGTCCGCTCGCCACAGGCCTCACACTGCCGGTAGGTCGTTCCGTCCGTCTCGTCGAGATTCGTATCTGGGAGTCCGCACTCCGGACAGAGCACGTAGTCGTCGGCGTACGACTCAAGAGCGTCTCGGACACGGCGTTGCTTGAATGATCCGGTGAGTCGGAGTCGGCCTGACTCGTCGATGCTGGCAGCAGTGCCCAGCTCAGATTGCAGATACTTCATGACACGGTCCTCACCACGACCGAGGCGGTCGATTGTCTCCTGGAAGTTCTCAAACAGCGTGAAGTTGCCGTCAGCCCTGAGTTCGGGGTCGGGCAGCGAGAAGCGACCCGCGCTCCCGCTCGCGTCTGCCCGCGACATCGCGCGGTCGAGATGGTCGTCGTAGCTCATATCGGACGGTCGGACCGGCGGATTCAAAAGCCGTTCGGCAGGCTGTGGCCTCGTGAACGTCTCACGCGGTCTCTCGGCCCGTCACGGCCGATTTGGGGCCTGCATGTTAACGTTACTCAGGATAATAATATAACCCTCCAAGCGTAAGCCGAGACTGACTATGAAAAAGCAGGAGCTAATCCACCTTCACGGGCTTCTCGCGGAGGTACGAACACACTACGAGGACTCGAACGGAATCGAAATTGACCACGACGACTACGCTTCTCTCGGCGTCCAGCCCACCTCCATTCACCGCTCGAAGACCGACCACAAGGCGGCTGTCTTCGCGCTTGCAGAGGGGCTCACCGATGCGATGGCGACGGATTCGACCGAACAGGAACCCGTCTCTGCCGCCGCGGACTGATCTGCGGTAGCGCTTCTCGTCGCGGACCGAAACCCCGAAGCGGCGGCTCCACCTCTCGCGTATATGCACGAGGGGGCTATCCCGCTCGCGGACCTGTCCGGCGGCTTCGACATGCAGTCCACCGTTGAGTCCGGCCAGACGTATCTGTGGGACCGGGTCGACGGCCGGATGTTCGAGGACGAACACGCTTGGGGTGGCGACGCTTGGTACCACACAACCCTGCCGGGGTCGTTCACCCCCGGCGGCGGGCCAGCCGTTATTCGGGCCCGACAGATTGACGAGCGCATCGAGTGGGTCGCCTCGACGCCGCACGCTCCCGCACTCCTTACCCACCTGCTTCGGCTCGACGACGACTTGTCGGCGGTGATAGCAGGGTGTCCAGACCTGCCGCTACTCAAGCGAGCCTTCGACGCATATCGTGGGATGCGGCTGGTCCGTGACCCCGCGTTCGCCTGTCTCATCTCGTTCATCTGCTCAGCACAGATGCGCGTTGAGCGGATTCACGGGATGTGCCGACGGCTTGCCCGCGAGTATGGCCGCGCGGTCGAGTTCGACGGAGACACTTACCACACGTTCCCCACCCCCAATCGGCTGGCGGCCGCCACCGAGGCGGATCTCCGTGACCTCTCGTTAGGCTACCGGGCGCCGTACGTCCAGCGGACGGCCGAACTCGTTGCCGATGGGACAGCCCACCCCGATGAGGCCAGACGGCTCCCCTACGAGGAGGCCCGTGAGTACCTCACGCAGTTCGTCGGCGTCGGCGAGAAGGTAGCCGACTGCGTGCTCCTCTTCTCGCTGGGGTTTCTCGAGGCTGTCCCGCTGGACACGTGGATACGCACCGCTATCGCTGACTACTTTCCCGACTGTGACCAAGACGGCTACGCTGAGACTTCCCGTGCCATCCGCCAGCGGTTCGGCAGCACATACGCGGGGTACGCACAGACCTACGTGTTCTTCTACCTTCGCACCGGCGGCGAGTAGCGAGAGTTCTTTTCCACTCCGCTCCAGAGTCCGTACATGAGCACCGACGCGACCGACCGGGTCCGCGCGCACATGTTCATCTCTGGACACGTCCAAGGCGTCTACTACCGCGCGACGACCCGCGACAAAGCTCGCGAGCGAGGCGTTGACGGCTGGGTCCGCAACTTGGATGACGGCCGCGTCGAGGCCGTCTTCGAGGGGCCACGCGAAGCAGTCGACGCGATGGTCAAGTGGTGTCACGAGGGGAGCCCACAGGCTCGCGTCGATGACGTGGCGGTCGACTACACCGATCCTGAGGGCGAGGACGGC
Organism: Halosegnis sp.; assembly: GCF_042216475.1. Taxonomy (NCBI): domain Archaea; kingdom Methanobacteriati; phylum Methanobacteriota; class Halobacteria; order Halobacteriales; family Natronomonadaceae; genus Halosegnis; species Halosegnis sp. Next base: position 125,665 of record NZ_JBDGTV010000008.1, on the reverse strand, counting down.
TTCCGGGTCCGCCGCTAGCGGTAGCGGGCGACCGGCTCCATCGCGGCCGCTCGTAGCCCATCAGTGTCGGCGAGCTCGGCGTAGTGACGCCGGACCAGCCGCGCAAGCAGCCGGTCGCGGACCCGCTCGACGGACGGGGCCGCAAGCGCGGCAGTCGTCTCCGCGACCCGCTCCGGGGTGACATACTGGTCGACGAACGCCTCTGGCGAGCAGCCCTCGGCGGTCGATACTGGCTCTCCGACTGGACCGAAGAAGACCGTCTCTGGGCCGTCCTTCTGGCGAATACGCGTGCCGGCCGCGGGGCCGTCGTACCACGCCGATGCCGGCGTGTCGTGGTGTTCGAAGTCGAAGTCGCGGGCCGGGAGCTCCCGCTCGAAGACATTCAACGGCACGAGCCCGAGTCGCTCGAAGGCGGCGTGGGCCACATCGACCGGTAGCAGCGAGCCATCTGGGCGGCATATCGCGGTTCCGAGGAACGCCGGCAGCCGCGCCCAGTCATATGTGACTCCTTCCTCGCGGGTCGCCACCCCATAAAAGGTGTAATCGCTGGGTTCCTCAACCTCCGCGGTGAACGACTTGCCCGCGAACTCTGCGCGGACGGCCTCGACGGCCGCGGCGACGGCCAGCGGCTCCTCACCTGGGGCGAAGGCATCCGTCTCGTCGCCAAAATTGAAGCCACCGTCATAACGGAACCGGAGTCGGCCCCCCAGTACGTGCTCCCGGAGCCACAGGTGACCGGAATCGAAGTCGGCATCTCGGCGCAAGGGTGGGAACGACTCCACCCACGTTCGGAGCATCGCTAACAATAAAAACCCCGCACGGGCTTTTTATCGTCGGCTGCGAACGCTCGCATATGATACAGAGCGACGAGATGGCGGTCGTCGACGCCAACAGCGAGGCGCTCGGCGTGCCGCGCAAGCAGCTCATGGAGTCGTCGGGCAATGCTGTGGCCCGCGCGGTCCGCGACCGGACGGCACCAGGCGAGTCCGTTGCGTTTGTCTGCGGGCGCGGCAACAATGGTGGCGACGCGATGGTGGCCGCGCGGTTTCTCTCTGACCGCAAGGTGACGGTTCACCTACTCGGCCGACCGGCGACTATCAGTACGGATATTGCCCGCGAGAACTGGGCGGCGCTTGAGGCGGCCGAGCTTGACGCGCGGGTCGTCCGCGACTCGGCAGAGTTCGCGATCGATTCGCCCGCGCTGGTTGTCGATGCGATGCTCGGAACGGGCGTGACTGGCCGACTCCGGGAACCAGAGGCGACGATTGCCCGACGGCTCAACGAGGCGGCGGTGCCTGTCCTCTCTGTCGATGTCCCAAGCGGCATCGATGCCGACACCGGCGAGGCAGCCGGCCCCGCCGTAGAGGCGGACGCCGTCGTCACCTTCCACGATATGAAACCCGGGCTTGAGGCGCTCGACGTCACAGTGACCGTCGCAGACATCGGCATCCCCGATGCCGCAGAGCGGCTCGTCGAGCGGGGCGACCTCCTCCGGCTCTCCCGACGCCCTGAGAGCCACAAGGGGGACCATGGGGAGGTGCTCGTCGTCGGCGGCGGTCCCTACACGGGGGCGCCGGCGCTGGCTGCGCAGGCCGCGCTCCGAGCGGGGGCAGACCTTGTTCGCGTCGCCTGCCCCGAGCAGATTGCGCGCGATGTACAGGGATACGCCGAAGAACTCATCGTCCGCGGCTTCACGGGCGACCGGCTACGACCCACCGTCGTCGACTCGCTGCTTGACCGTGCGGCCACGCACGACGCGGTTGTCCTCGGGCCTGGACTCGGGAATATCGATGAAACGCTTGCTGCTGTCCAGTCTTTCCTCACGGAATACGACGGGACCGCCGTGGTCGACGCCGATGCGCTCCAAGTAGTTCCAACTGTTGAGACGGACGCGACGCTCGTATGCACGCCCCATCAGGGAGAACTCCGGGCCATGGGCGGTGAGACGGCCGAAGACCCCCGTGAGCGGGCGAAGCTCGTTGAGTCGTTCGCCACGGAACTGGGCCACACGCTACTTGTCAAGGGGGCACAGGATGTTGTCTCTGACGGGGAGGTGACCCGTCGTAACCGAACTGGCAACCCGGGGATGACCGTCGGCGGCACGGGCGATGTGCTCGCGGGGGTCGTCGCTGCGCTCGTCTGCCGGCTCCCCACGCACGCAGCCGCAGCCGTTGGCGCATACGCGACCGGCCGAGCCGGCGACCGGGTGGTCGAGCGACAAGGCCACGGCCTGCTAGCTGGTGACCTCTTGGCTGAACTGTCGCCTGCTCTTCGCTACGATTAGAGTTCAACCTTTGTCGTTGGGTCCGCGAGTTCCCAGAGCCGCTCGGGGAGGAATGCGTCGAGGTGGTCAACAACCCGACGCTCACTGACATTCAGCCCGTCGCAGTGTTCTTCGGCCTCTTCCCGGACGGAAACACGAATATCTTCGTCATCGAGTGACACCTCGAGCGGGAAGACAGAACAGCGCGCCGGCTTCCAGTCGTGTTCGGCATGGAGCGCGCAGAGTCCGTCGTCATCGAGGAAGTAGCAGGCCGCGCCGTCGTCGTCGACGTGGGCCGTTCGGTCCTTTTGCTCGCGGCGCACGAAGTCGCGCCCGCGAAACTCGGTGGTTGAGGCGTTCAGATCTGCCCGTTCGGCTAACCCGCGGAAATCTGGCTCGTACAACAGGACGCCGTGGTGACAACACCACGTGCAGTCGTCGACACACTCAAAAGTCAACTCAGGATCGAAGTCGACGACAACTTCTTTTCCGGGATATACCTCAACGCGCACGGCATCTCTCCGAGACGGACGGTCAAACGTCTTTGCCTAATTGTACTCGCGCCAGCGGTATCCACACTCGGTGCACTTAAAAAAACGCGTCGGCGGCTCGTCAGCGCTGCCAGTTTGCTTGATTGTGTACCACGCCGTTGTGTTGCCGCAGTCGTCACACCGGACGTCGTCGTCCGTTGGCTTTCCCTCGAAGTTAGCGTCCTCGCTGGTCTCGATGACATCACCCTCGTCTTGAGTTGTTGTCGAGACGTATGCTTCCGATAGCGCGTCATCTTTCGGGACGCTGTGGCCGCAGTCGGCACAGACCATCTGTTCGCCGTCTGCGTGCATCATCGAGCCACATTCGTCGCAAAACTGCATATCAGATATGGGTGCCGCGGGCGGAAAATCCTCCCGCTCCCCGTGGTCACTCGTCGAGACTCGTCGACTCGACGAAGCCGCGCTCGGCCACTACCGGGCAGTCGGTAACGAGCAGATGGTCGGTGTTGACCAATTCGTGTATCGCTGTCCCTTCGTGGGTACACGCGACGGTCGGGGGCTCCGAAAAATAGTCACACCGCTCGCAGTACTGGCTTTTTGGGACGACGACACCCTCCGTGTCGGCGGGCCGTTCGGGCGTGGCATCCAGCCCTACCGACGGCGTCTCCACGCCGTCTGCCTCCCCAGAGAGGAGTTCATCCACATCTGCATCGGCCAACTGTTCCACTTCGAGGTCCATCTCGGTAAATAACTCGTCGTCCGAGACCGGGGCGGCGTCGCCGAACTCGTCGAGTTCGGCGAAGGGGTCTTCATCACCAGCGTTTTCCTCGTCGTCTCCCAGTTCAGCGAACGGGTCCGTCTCGTCGTTGCTCACGTCATTCCTCCCCGAGCAGCTTCGGTGTCGAGAACAGACCGCTTTCGCCAGTGAGGTCTCCGAAGTCCATATCACAGTAGGGACACGCTGACTCAGTGAGCATCCCGATGTCGACGGACTCTCCACAGGCGTCACAGTCGGCACTCCGGAAGCCTCGCCGGGCAGCAGTACGTTTTAGCTCGGCCAGCCGGTCGTCGTCGCCGCCTCCAACGGCCCGCTTGAGCTGAACGACGGCGCTGGCGACTTGCCGGAGCCGCCCCTCAAGCGTCTCGAGACGGTCGTCGTGTCCCTCAATGTCTGCCTCAAGATCGGCCAGTCCCGCTTCGATTGCACTTACGCTCTCATCGAGTTCTGCGACAGCGTCCTCGACCCCGTCAATGCGGTCGAACTCGACGTGGTTGTGGTCAGCCGGTGCCTTGGCGTCTGCCTCCTGTTTCACTTGGATGACCCGGCTCCGGACGTCGTCTATTTTCTCGTCGAGTTCCTCGTCGAGCGCGTCGACGCGGGCTGCTATGTCGTCGACATCTGTGTAGTCGGCGTCTGCCTCCGTTAGCGCCAGCCGGGTCGCTTCGAGCAGCCGGCCGAGCAGCTGCTCGCGATTCATCCCATGTTCTGAGGCCTGATTGTCCAACCACGCTTCGAGATCAGGCGGGAGATGAACAGAGAGTGGTTCGCCCTCGGACTCAGCGGCCATTAGAAGGTCTACGACCGCGCGGCAAATAAGCTTGGTCCCCGGACAGCAGAGTTCAGCGTATCTTCCGGACGTCGCTGATGTCGAAGCCGGCATCACCAATCTCAGTTTCGAACTGGACGATGTCCTCGGCCTCGATGCGCGACAGGACACCACGGAATTGCCGGACGACGAGTGTCCGTGCACGTGCGGATCCCCCAGACTCCCACTCGAACATAAATGTGCCGTCGCAGGCGTCGATGAGTTGGCCGTGTTCCTCGTCCGATAGTGTCTCGTGATTGAGTAGGACGAGTACCAGTCCCCCCCATTCGTAGGCGGCCCGCGACATGCCCTTCAGGAGAGTGGGGATATCAGACCAGGCCAGTTCGTCGCCGGCGGCACTAATCAAATCGGTCAGTGAATCGATGACAACGAGGTTGTCTGTGGCGTGCTCCGTGAGGACATCTCCGAGTGCCTCCGTGACGCTTGAGCGGTCGGTCCCCTGCCCTAAGTCGGAGATGGTGGCCGTCTTCGCGGAGTACCAATCCCGGGGCACCGGCGAGAGCCGAAAGTACTCTGGTGAGAGGTCGTGGAACGTGACACCCTCGGAGGCTGCCTCGACAATCTCGTCGTTTAGAACGTGTTCTATCTCCCGGCGGAGCCGCGACTCCTCGGCCGTGAAAGAGATGAAGTGGATTTCGGGCGGAACTGAGGCCCCCTCGACGACATCCCCATAGTAGAGGTCGAACTCTTCAGGGTCGGCCCGCGAAAGCGCGTTCATCATCGTCGCAGTGTACATGAACGCCCGGGCACCGGCCCCCGCCTCGCCTGAAAGCATCACCAAACTCCCCGCCGGCGCGCCACCGTCGATAGTGGTGTCCAGCCGGCGGACGCCGAACGGGATGCGGTTCATACAGGTATGTACGTCGGGCCGAACTTAAGCGGGCCGCCGGCTCAGACCGTCCGTGCACCGTCGTTCGCGAACGAAACCACCCGGACATCGCCCTCGACACCCGTCTCCGCGAGCGCAGTCCCGGCGGCAGCACGCGCCGCATCCGCCCGGTCGGCGTCGGTCAGCGCGTAGACAACCGGCCCCCACGACGACTGACCAACCCCGTCGACTGCGGGGTTGCCAGTGAGGGCGTCTACGAGCGCGCCGGCTGGCGGCCGGTAGACGCCCCCCTGCGCGTCTGCGTACCACGAGCCGTTGAGTCGGTCGAATTCGGCGGCTGCGCGGCCGAATGCACCTAAATCGCCTGTGACCATCGCCGGTAGTAGCCGCCGGGTCAACAGCCCGGCTAACTCGTCGGCTATTCCCGGATCGGCCGTCTCGACGGCCGCCCGCATGGAGGCGTCTTCGCGGTCGCCTGACCGACCCGAAGCGGCGTTTGGCACCAATAGTACCGCCCGCCAGGCATCGGGCACATCGTGGCGCGCGACCACCGGCGGGACGGTCCACTCGCCGTCGGCCGGCCGATCAGTCGTGAACTGGCCCGTCGGATGGCCGGCATCAACGAGGAAGCCGCCCGACTCGAAAGCACCAACACCGACACCCGACCGGCCGCCACGTCCGAGCGCCGGTGCTCGCTCGCGAACTTGCGGTTCGTGGTCGTATGCAGCCGCAACGGCCGCGAGCGTCGCCAGCGCCAGCTGTGTTCCCGAACCGAGTCCGACGTGTCGAGGTAGCGACGACTCGATGGTCACAGCCGCGCCGGGGACATCTAATAGGTCACATGCCCGGGCTGCATACTCTGTCGCGAGTTCATCTGTACACTCGACTCGGTCGGCGGCGTCGGCGACCACGGTTACTCGCGGCTCCTCGAGCGCGAGGCCGACGCCACCGTACAGGCGTGCGTGTGCGAGCGAGAGATTAAGAAAGCCGACGTGGAGGCGTGCACCGGCCGAGACGCGTGTCATGTCGACACTCTGGGCGGGAGGCGGTTTGCGCGTTTCGCCCGCGTCAGCCGCCGCCCGGTAGCGGACACAGCGACGCCGTCAGCACGGCCGTCTCGTCGCCGTCGTTGCGCGCGCCGTGAGCCCTCCCGCGCTCGTGCAGCACTACGCCCGGCGCTGTTACCCTTGCTTCCTCGTCGTCCTGCAGGACGGTCACGGTCCCCTCGGTGACGTGGAACACGTTCGTCGCGTCGGGGTGGTCGTGCGGTTCCATCTCCGCGCCTGGGCCGAGCGCGAAGGCCTTCACCAGCACATCGTCGGTGACGACGACCTCCGCGGTTTCGAGTTCACCGGCGTCGGGGTTGAGGTCGGGATACCGGTCCATACCTGCCCCTTGATGGCCGGCGGCAAGTCGTTTGCCATCGGCTGACGAACTCCCCACAGGATTTTTGAGACGTGCGTAGATATTCGACGCGTGTTTCCGGAGACGTTGCTGACCGACCGGCTCCGTTTCGAACGACTCGCTCGCGAGTACGTCCCGCTCCCTGAGTACTACACGCTAGTAAGTGCCGACAAAAACTTGACCGCCGACGAGGAGTTTCGCTACATCCCGCGAGAACCGGTCAAGACGCTCGGCGGCGCCGCGGAGCGACTCGATGAGTTCGAGCGCCAGTGGGCAGACCGCGAGCGGGCCGAGTATGCCCTCCGGACCCGCGAGGGCGAGGACACCTGCGCGCTGGCGGGCACTGCCGGACTGATCTTCGAGTGGGACCGAGAGCTAGCAAACCTCGCAATTCGGCTCCGAAAGCGGTTCTGGGGACGCGGCTACTCCGGTGAACGGGCCGATGCCCTCTTGCGCCTCGCCTTTGAGCATCTCGGACTGGACTGTGTCGCCGTGCCGGTCCACGCGGGCAACGAGCGGTCGCGCCGCGCCGTCAAGCGGTACGTTGAGCGGTGGGGTGGCCGCCACGAAGGGCTGCTTCGCAACGACGGCACCCGCGGGGACAGGCCCGTCGATCGTCATCGGTTCACGATTACGCGCGAGGAGTACGAAGCGGCGAAGTGACTCCGGTCCAACCTCAAAGCGTGAGCGAGACGGTACTGATTCCGGGCGGCCGGGACGTCCGCGCGAGCCTCGATTCGCCTGGTGCCGATGCCTGCGTTGTCGCTTGCCCGCCTCACCCCCAGTTGGGCGGCAAGCGGAGCGACCGCCGACTGCGTGGGGTCGCTGACGTGCTTTCGGGAACAGCCCCCGACGGTGATGCCACGCGACCAGCTGTGGCGACGCTCCGATTCGATTACGCCTCGTGGGACGAAGGGACGGGAGAGGTGGCCGACGCTCGGAGTGCACTCTCGTGGGCGCACGACCGGTACGAGCCTGTTGGCCTGTTCGGCTACTCGTTCGGGGGTGGTATCGCCTTGCTAGCAGCCGCCCGCGAGAGCCGTGTCGACCGGGCGCCCGTCGCTGTCGCGGCCCTCGCTCCCAGCGCACGACCGGGCAGACTCGCCGCTGCAGCCGCGATTGGCGACATTGAGTGTCCGGGCTATGTGCTGTACGGCGAGCGAGACACCACCGCTGAGTGGGAACCGGTGGTTGAGCGCGCCCGCGAGGCCGGCTGGCGCGTTGAGTCGATGGCGGTCGACCACCACTTCGTCCGACAGACCGACACGGTCGGCCGGCGGTGTGGCGCGTTCCTGCGAACGGTAATGGGCTACTGATTCCCGAACAACCGCTCGCGGAGGGTGCGGTCGCGCGCCCGCTCGGTCAACAGTACTGAGCAGTCGATATCGTTGACTACCTCCATCGCTAACGAGCCGCGGACGAGCCGCGAAAGTAGTCCTCGCTCGGTGGCGCCAATAGTCACGAGGGTAGCGTCTTCGGCGGCGGCAGCGATAGCTGTCTCGACATCACCTGTCTCAACCTGCAGGCGAGCGTCCTCCAAGCCGTTGGCCTCTGCCCACCCCGATAGGAACGTCTCGCCGGCCTCAACGCTGTCGGCGACATGCAGCAATGTCACTGTCGAACCGTACTGCTCGCGAAGGATCCCTGCGACGGCTGCCGCCAGTTCCGAGTCTGGGCCGCCGGCAGTCGGCACTAGCACCTGCTCGGGCTCAAAGCCGCGATCCTTCAACACGAGGAAGTCACATGGAACTTGCTCGGCGAGGTCGTCGTAAGCCGACTCCACGCGTCCAGGCGAGCCGTGGCTGTCTGGTCCCCACCCCATCACGACGGTGTCGGCCTCGTGCGTCCGGGCGGCGTCGAATACCTCTTCGAAGCCACGGTGTGAGACAATGGTGTGGGTCTCGACCGGAACGCCCAGCGACTCGGCGTCAACCCGGCCCGCCTCCAGCAGACGGTCGGTGTAATCGTCAAACTGTTCGACGTGCTCGCTGGCGTACTCAAGCGTGGTCTGGTCTGGGACGGTGACGATGTGGACTAAGTCCAGCGTCCCCCCTTCGTGTTTAGCAACAGTAGCCCCCAACTCAACTAACTCCTCTTCCGTCTCGGGGTTGGCGAGCGGTACCATCACCCGGTAATCGCCGCCGTCCGGTTGGACCGACGCCGCCGCCGACACCGCTGCGTCGGGCAGTTCGTCGGCCCGTGAGAGAATATGCTCACCGAGAATCCCTTGTTTGTCGGTCCGCGAGCGAGCGTAGCCAAGATACCAGACGACTGCTGCGGCGGTGATGCCAAACGAGAGGAGCCGTGCCTTCGGTTCGACGTACGCCAGCAGCGCGAATGAGAGGCCTGTCCCAAGAATCGGGACGAGTGGGTACAGTGGGACGGTGAAATCCGGCTGGTACTCCTCGGGATTGACGTATCGCATTGCGACCAGCGCCACATTGAGTAGACCGTAAATGATGAGATGCAGCCCCGAGGCAGCTCCCGACAGCAGCGCGATATCGCCGAGCAGAATAAACAGAAGGATGAGGCCACCTGTGATGCCGATAGCGCGGTACGGTGTCCCGAAGCGCGGGTGTATCTCGTTGAGCTCCGGCGTAACGATGTTGTCACGCCCCATGGCGAAGTTGATGCGCGAGGAAGCAAGAATCGACGCGTTCGCGCTTGAGGCCGTCGCGAGTAGGCCGCCGAACAGCAATGCACCGCCCATCAGCGAGCCTTGAACGAACTGGCCCACCTCAACGACGGCGATAGGCTGTGTCTCGCCAGGGGCGACATCAGTCACGAGGTCAGCAATGAACCCCTGTGGGACGGCTGCGCTCATGACGACGAGCACGAGCGCGTAGATGACCGTCACGAGCACGACGCTCCCGATGACTGCCCGCGGGAGGTTCTTTCCGGGTTCTTTAATCTCCTCCGCGACGCTCGTTATCTGGACAAAGCCGAGATAGGAGACGAAAATAAAGCCGGTCGTCCCCAGTGTCTCGCCGACACTGCTGGCTGCCGGCAGGTTCGCCGGCTTCGCTTGGAGCGTCCCTAGTAGCGTGAACACTGCAAGGATGGCCACAAGGAGAATCACAATGACGTTCTGGAGTCCGCCGGTCTCTTTCGCTCCGACGTAGTTCACCGAGACGAACAGCACACCGGCGGCGAGTGCGGCTACCGTCACCACGTTGAGCCCGACGGGGCCAATCCCGACGGTGCCGCTGACGCCGAAAATGCGAGACACGTAGCGACCGAAGCCGACCATATAGAAGGCACTCGCAAAGGCGAGGCCGAGCCAGTTCGCCCATCCGGCGATTGAGCCGAACAGCGGCCCAAGCGCATGGTTAACATAGTAGTAAGCCCCACCCGACCGCGGCATTGCCGTTCCGAGTTCACTGGCCGACAGCGCCGTAAACATCGCGATTACACCGCCGAGGACAAATGCAACCGCCGCGAGGGAGCCGGCTCGGAGAATGGCATCGCCAGGCAATACAAAGATGCCAGCGCCAATCATCGTCCCGACGCCGATGGTCAGTGCCGCGAGCGGGCCGAGGTCCTTGGCCAATTCTTCGTCGCTCACTTAGACCCCTCCTCTGGAACAACGATGATCGGCCGGTCGGCGTCGTCAATCAGGTCTCGCGTTATGTTCCCAGTCAGGACGCGTGCGAACCAGCCGCCGCCTCGTGGCGTGAAAGCAATGGCGTCAGCCCCGGCGTCGGCGGCCGCGCTCACGAGTCCGTCGGCGACGTTGGTGTCGTAGACGACGGCCGTCTCTACCGTGCCGTCGTACAGTTGGCGGAACCGGTCAAATGCAGCTTCTGCAGCTGCTTCACGCTGTTCGACCCCCGCCTTGTCGGGGGCGCCGCCGGCCTTCTCGACGACGTGGACCACAGTTACTTGATCGGTGGTGAGGTGAGCCGCAAGCGCCAACGCCGTCCGCTCAGCGTCCTCAGCGGCAGCGACGGGCACGATCAGGTGGTCGAAGCGGCCCTTACCCATCGGCACCACCGGGCGCTGACCGGTCGCCCGTCTGGCGGAGTTGGTGGTGCGATTCGTTCATACCGGTGGCTTGCGGCCCCAGCGCATAAGCGTTGACACCATCAACGCTGGGCGTCACCGTTTTGACCCTGTAGGTGGAGTACCGAGTATGAGCACGGCCGAAACTGCACCGCCGGTCGACATCACCCGGTCTGCCGCCGAGCAGGCGCTTGACCTGCTGCGAGGCGAGGACATGGATACCGATGAAGCCGGTCTGCGGCTGTTCGTCCAGCAGGGCGGTTGTGCGGGGCTGTCCTACGGGATGCGCTTCGACACCAAACCGGAGGAAGACGACACTATCGTAGAGGGCCACGGGCTCCGCGTATTCGTTGATCCAGCGAGCTTGGAGTACATCGGTGGCGCAACCCTCGACTTCGAGGGCGGCCTACAGGGGAAAGGATTCTCGGTCGAGAACCCCAACGCTGAGAGCGAGTGTGGTTGCGGCGAGAGTTTCCGGACCTAACCCACTACTCTAGTTCGAACGCTACCTCGACTTCCGCTTGGTACTCGCGGCCTTCCACCGAGGCCACCTCGACGCCGAACTCCTCAACCTCGACCCATTTCACGTTGTCCAGCGTCTCATCTGCACGGTCTAGTGCGTCGTCGACAGCGTGGTCAAAGCTCTCGGGGCTCTGGCCAATCAGCGTTATCTTCTTGAATACCATATGAGCGCGTTCGGTCGGCCGGCTGGTAAAGCTACTCCCGGCTGTCCGGCTCGCCGCCCGCTGTCTCGCCGGCCGTCCCACCAGTCGGCTTCCGCTCGCCGTCGTCAGGACGGTCAAGCCGGTCGGCGAGCGCGCCAACCACGTCCGACAGGTGGGCAGTACCCCATACTGCGACAACGACGGCACCCACCGAGTCGAACACCAAATCCAGCAGCGTGTCGCCCAATCCGTACTGGGTGAGGACTGAGCCCGTGCCCGCGAGCGCGGCTGCCTCGCCGATGGTGAACTCAATGACCTCCCAGAAGACGCCAAACGCGAGCGTCACCAGCAGGATGAACACGAACATGAACCGGGAAGGAAGCCGAACACGGTCGTTGTGGACGTCAACGGCTCGCGCCACCGAGTAGCCAGCGGCAGCGACGACACTAGCCGAGAGCGCGTGCGTCATGTGGTCCCACCACCATGTATTCCGGTAAAAGCTCCCCTCCATTCCTGGAAGCCCGATAGTGCCGAACGCGTGGAGGAACACCGCCGCGGTCATCCATAGCGTGAGTCCAGCGTCCATCGGGATGCCATAGTCCCGCTCCAGTACGCCCGGCAGCCGCGTGACCAGGATACCGACCGCACTGTTGACAACCACGCCAGTGCTCCCATTCCACAGGCCGATAAGGAAAATACCGACCAACCCGAGTTCCATCCCGCGGACAAGCTGCCGCTGGCGCGGCTGGCTGATACCGAGCCGCGCGCGAAGCTTCACGTCTACACCTCCTGCTCAATGGCCGCAAGCAACTCATCATCGCGGCCGAGCCGTCGGAAGTATCCCTCAAACAGCGCCCCTGCGCCGATACCCGCAATGAATGAGGCGACGAATTCAATCATAAGTTGGTGCTCCGCGGCGGCCAGCGCCGCCTCCGAGGCGGCCGTCCCGCCGGGCGGTAGGAGAAGAGTCGTCCCGAGTAGGATGTCTGAGGCATAGCGGACGACGGCCCATAGTCCGGCTGCGGCCATCGTCGCGATGATGACGAACGCGACGGCGAACCGGTAGCTCATCTCGACCGGCGTGAGCAGATGGAGTTCGACAGCGACAACAAGCGCGACAGCCGCCACCGCAATGTACGTAATCACGTCGCTCTGTAGCGGTGCGAACTCAACGAGTACACGCGCCACAAGCGGCAGCGCCGCCACAAACAGCACCTCCCACGGGAGCATCGCCAGCGGGTTGCGATAGACGACCGGCAGCACGAGCGCGAGCGCGGCGACGACGACCGCGAATCCAGCCCACAATGGGTCAACCGTCACCGCGTTTGCACCCGCGACGACGAGCAAGAACGCAATCAGCAGCCACGCGGCGGCCGCGTTCGTCCGCGCATCCTGCAGGACGGTACCGAGTCCGGTCTCACTCATACCAGTTCGTCGGGACGGCTTGACATTAGCTCCCGGGCTCATCCTGCGACGAGGTAGGCGGCGGTGTAAGCGACGGCCGCCAGCGTGACGGCCGTGAGCCCAGTCACCGCGAGCGTCGTCGCCTGTCGGCGAAGGTCGACCAGCGACGACGCCTCCACTGCGGGCACCGGAGCGGCCGCGGCGAAGCCGATGCCCAACAGCGGGAAAACGAAGTGGTAGGAGACGTCCAGCGTGGGTGCAGGTGCGACGGCTGCGAAGCCGGCGAAGCCGATCCCGAGTGCGGCCCGTAGCTGGAGCCGCCGCCCCACGGCCGTGGCCCACCCCGATCGCGCGAACGCGCCGGTCGCCCACAGGTAGATGATAAGTGCAATCCAGAATGTCGACAACTCGAGGAATAGAGGCGCAAGCAGGTTCAGCGTCGGGTCGACTGACACCGTCGGGCGGGCCGCAACGAGAGTGATATCGAAGGGATAGAGAAACGCGGGCGGCTCGCCAGTGAGTAGGTCACCGGGAGGGTGCGACAGCAGGCCGAGTGCGGCCGTCGTGGCCACACCCGCCGGCCCGATGCCGACCAGCCTGCCGACCGTCGCCAGCGCAGCGACCGTGAGTACGAACAGCGCGGTAACGGCCCCGCCGAGTGCCCCTGAGACAACAGCCGCAACGATAGCCAGCCCACACAGAAGCAACCCGCCAGCGAGCTGCGCTCGCCGTTCTGCTGCGGCGAGCCCACCCGCGGCCAGCGCAGCGACGCTACCGACGACAAACGAGTGGGTAACGACCCGGTGAACGCGGGCACTGGCCGCCCAGAAGCCTCCTGCAGCCTCCAGCAGGCTGTCGCTGCCGACGAGACCGACAAGCGCGTACGCGACGTCGACGTCCGGCGCGAGCCCGAAGGCGCCGGCCAGTAGTCCTAATGTCAGCGCCCGCTCGCGTGCCACCCCGCGTGCGTGAGCGAGGCCAGCCGCCAGCGCGAACGCAAGCAGACCGTGGCCGACGAACATACCCGCCGTTGCGCGCCGTCGGGCATAACTCGTCCGGCGGACATGCTAACACCCCGCTCAGCTGGATTTCTTTGATTCTCCTGGCTCTGCCGACTCATCCGGCGCACTCTTTTGGGTCCACTTCTTTTCGATCTCCGCGTTACCCCGCACGACGGTGTCGCCGTCCACATCAAAACGGGTCTTCCGGAGTTCGATGGCCTTCACCCGGCCGACGGCGCCACCGATATCGACGGTGTCTCCGGGATTGAAATCGGGGTCACGGAGTAAGTAGACACCTGCGACGGCATCGGCGAGCATCCCCGAGACGGCATAGGAAACGCCCAGTGCGACGAACCCAGTTGCAGTGCCGAGTGACGCTGCGATGCCGTCGAGCCCTACCACCGAAAGGAATGACAGTACAACGCCGAAGGCGAGAAAGACGAACACCACCGTCGAGATGAACTGGCGGTACACAGGCGACTCGCCCGCGAACGTTCGGTCGAGGCCGTATCGAACCGCTGTCATGACGAGCTTTACCACTAAGCCAGCGACGATGAGGAAGGTGACGCCTGCGATGATGCGTGGCAGCGCGGCGACGAAGCTTGCGACGAACTCCCTGAGCGCGAATTCCACGATGGCAGTGAGGTCGCCGGATAGCGGCACCGGCGTCGACTGGGCGAACATACCGTCGGGTAACGGCCCGGGGTCGAAAAGCTACCCCTCGCCAGGGGCCGCGAGCGTCCCCGCGTCGGGGTGGAGCACATCGTAGCCGTCGTCGTTGACGGCGACGACTGCCCAGTCGTAGGGGAACTCGCCTGCGCGAAGCCGGTCGCGGACCGCGCGTGCTCGTTCTCGCTCCACGACAAAACAGCGGAGGCGGCCAACATCAGGCGCCTCTGATGGCGACTGTGTCGTCACGTGAACGGTGCGCCACTTCCGAGTGGCACGCAGTTCCTCACCGTGTTCTTCCACCTCGTAGCCGAGGTCACGGAATATCGATGCGGCCCGCGCCGCGAGCCGAGTCGTGGCTGCTGCCATTCATTTGGAGGTTGTCGTGGACCATGTTAACTGTTGGCACTGGTCACTCGTGTGCTGCGTCCCTCTCGTCAGGACGTTTAAAGTTCTCGCAGTCATTACATTGGAGGCGGCCCATCGAGCCCATCGCGTTCGAGAGTGAGTCGCAGTTGTCACAGATGTAGCCCCAGCGGCGCTCGCGGTCCTCGTCAAGGAAGACGGCATAGAAGGGCGCCAGCGAGCCCCGCTCGGCCTCATCGTGGGCGACATAGAGCCGTCGGCCGTCCGGGGCTTCCCGTGGCTCGAGCCCGCCTGTATCGTGCATGGGAACCGTTCCGTGCTTGTCCAGATTAACCCTTCGGCGCAAGCCGAAGCCGTTTTTCACGCTCCCCGCCTCCCCGTGGTATGACCCTCCGTCTCCTCCATTACTCGGACGTCGAAAACGCCTATGACGCCCCCGACCGTATCGGACGGCTGGCCGGCACCGTCCGAGCGCGCCGGGACGCCGATACGCTCGTGTTCGGCACCGGCGACAACACATCTCCCGGCGTGCTCCCGCTCGTAACCCGTGGCGAACAGGCGCTCGACTTTTTTGCGGCTGTCGAACCGGACGCAGACACGTTCGGTAACCACGACTTCGACTACGGGCCAGACCGCGCGCTCGAACTGGTCGATCGCGCCCCACAGCCGTGGTTGTGTGCAAACGTCCGCCGTGACGGCGCTCCGTTCGGCCGAGACCACGATGTCCATCCGTGGCGCGTCTTCGAAGCCGGTGGCGCCCGCGTAGGCGTCTTCGGTGTCGTCACCCCTAAGACGGCGAGCATCAACCCCGCGACGGGTGATGTCTCTTTCAGCGATCCAATCGTCGCCGCCGAAGCAGCTGTCGAGGCTCTCCGCGAGCAGGATGTCGACTACATTGTCTGTCTATCTCATCTCGGCCGGGGCGACGAGCAGTTAGCCACGGCTGTCGATGTAGACGTCGTGCTCGGTGGCCATAACCACGCGGAGACCGTCGAGCGGCTTGGGGACACCTTGCTCACTCGCCCTGGCGCAAACGGTGAGATTCTGTTCGAGATCGACCTACCGGCCCGCGAAGTGACTCGCCACATCGTTGTCGAGGGCCCACTTAACGAGTCCATCCGGGACGCCATGGCAGATCGGATGGCTGCGGCAGGCGTGGACGATCGCGTGGCGACCGTCGAAGAGCCTATCGAGCGGACAGAGGCGGCCTGTTTCGGCGGCGAGTCGCGGGTGGGCAACTTTGTCGCTGACGCGTACCGATGGTACGCCGACGCGGATGTCGGTCTCCAGAACGCCGGGGGTATTCGGTCTGGACCGCCGCTCACCGACGAGGTGACCGTCGGCGATCTAATCTCTCTCGTCCCATTTGAAGAGCCGCTGGCCGTCGCAGAGGTGTCCGGCGCGACCCTCCGGCGCGCGTTCGCCCAAGGCGAGGGGTCGCGGCTCGGTTTCGGCGAGCCGGACTGGTGGCATGCGCATGTCTCCGGCGCAACACTCGTCTACGACCGGGCAGCCGGCGACCTCCGTGAGGCGACGGTGGGCGGCGAGCCGATTCGCCCGGACCGGACCTACCGGGTAGCACTGTCGGACTATCTGCTTCACTCCGATGACGAATTTCCCGCTCTTGACGAACATCACCGTGTCGACCGGCTTGAGGTGCAGTACCGCGTGCTTGAGGCGTACGCCCGTGAGTTGAGCATCGACCCACAGGTGGAGGGGCGAATAAAATGGGTTTAGCTGAATTGAGCCGAACGGAAAGACACTCCCCGTCGGACGTATACCGGCCCGTATGACGCTGGTGGTCGTCCCCGTTCGATACCCGCTCTCGGAGCACTCGCAGCGCACGCTCCGTGAAGCCATCGAGCTCGCGGAGCAGCACGACGCCGACCTGTCGGTGCTCCACGTGAATCTCTACCAGACGGACGACCGCGTAAGCCGCGCGGGGCTCAAACGCGCGGTCGAGCGGGTGTTTGGCCGGCTGGACCGGGCCCGCTACGTCGTCCGGTCGGGCTTTCTTGTCGAGGAAACCATCCTTGAGGAAGTGGTTGCCGAGGAGGCCGACTACGTCGTCATCGGTCGCAAGCAAGCCGGTCGGTGGCGCCGGATGATTCGCTCGCTCGTCGATGACCCCGATATCGACGCATTCCTGCGGGAGGAACTCGATGCAAAGGTCGTCACCGTTGACTAAGTGTCCTCGCGGCGACGCTTGGTCGCCCGTTCGTCCGGGCGCGGCTCATCGGGACCGCGGTGGCGGGCGTTCACTTGGAGTTCGCCGCTGGTGTCGTCAAAGACAAGATGTGAGTGGGGGTACGCAAACTCCACGTCGGCGTTGACGAGCGCCTCTCCGACGTTCGTCTGCACCCGCGAGCGGAGCGTCAACAGTTTGTACGGCTCCTCGGCCCAGTAGCGGAGTCGGAGGTTCACACCGTGGTCGGCATATGCGTCGATGTAGCAGGTAGGTGCGGCAGGGTAGCGGGCACCGCCGATGCGAATGTCTGGCCCGCCCTCAATGACCCGGTCGACCTGTCGGGCCGCCCGCTCAATGAGCCGGCGCGCCTCCTCAATGTCAGACTCGTAGGTGACCAGCAGGTCTAAAGAGAGCCGAGTACGGGAATCTTCTGCTGAAAAGTTGACCACGTCGCGGTCGCGCATTGCTCCGTTCGGCACAACCAGAAAGGTGTTGTCCAGCGTGAACACCTTGGTGTACCGGAGAGTAATGTCCTCAACGAAGCCGTAGGTGTTCTGCTCAGGCAGATGTATCATATCGCCGATTTCGTAGGGCTGCTCGGTTAGAATGAACACGCCGTTGATGAGACTTCCCACAAGCGGCGCGAGCACGATACCGAGCACGGCGGAGAACACTGATAACGAGATGGTCAGGTCGCCCAATCGGATACCGAGCACCCCCAGTCCGATGAACGCCCCCAGCAGGATGACGAGCGTCTGGATGGTCCGCAGTACGGTCTGGGTAACGCTCTGACGGCGAAACCGACGGGCCACACGCCGACCCAACACGCGCCGGGTCAACTTCGAGAGGTAGTAGGCGACAAGTAGGACGACAACGGCGACCACCCCACGAAACAGCGTTGGAGGAACGAAGGACAGGAACTCCGGCAGCGCGAGTCCAGTCCCGCCGCCGGCCGGGGTTCCGTCCTGTAGCGTCATACCTGTGGGAGACCCCCGTTCCGAAAAAGGGTTTCTCCCCACCGGCCGCCAGGAGGTCTATGGGTTCGGGTCTCGTGGAGCCTACATGACTTCGACCCCGTCATTTGAGCTTCGCGCCGAGACGCCTAATGCCGACACTCTTGTCTGTGGCATCGCTGAGTACGGGCTTGCAGGCCTGACGGCCGCGGACTACCTCGTCGACAAGCTTGAGTTCGCGCCGGCGGGCCACGTCGCCGCGAGCGGTGTCGCTACCCTTTGCCCCGTTTGAGGGGGGAACGCCCCGCCGACACACCCGGCTGTTCGCTGGTGACGGCGGGCCGGCCGCCCTCTTGGGAGAACTGCCCGTGCCGCCGGCCGGCGCCGAGTCGTTCGGCCAGGCGGTCGTCGGGTGGGCCGACGAAGCTGACCTCGAGGAGGTGGTGTTCCTCTCCGGAGTGCCTGTCGCGCACGGCCCAGACGATCATCGGGCATTCTACATCGCCTCCGAAGGGTACCAGACGAGACACGATCTTTCAGAGGTGGCCCCGATGCTGGGTGGGTTCCTCGACGGCGTCACCGGCGCGGTGACGGCCGCGGGGATGGACCACGATGTCGACACGTGCGTGTTCACGACGCCTGTCCACGCACAGTCCCCCGATGCCGAGGCGGCGCTTCGGCTGCTCGACGGGTTTGCAGCCGTCCACAACATCGCGGTCGACACAGATCCGCTTCGGGCGTTTGCCGACGAACTGGCCCGTCACTACGCGGAACTCGCCGAGCGGGTGAACCGAGAGGAGCCTGCTGCTGACGACCGGATGTACATGTGAGCCGTGGGGTGTGTTGACGCGACTGCGGTCAGGCCTTTATTCGTGTAGCACCAACACTGTGTATGAGCGAGCGACCACGCGCGGACCCCCCGGAAGACGACACGCAGGAGTCGGAGAAAATGGCCCTGTTCTGTCAGGAGTGTGGCCACGAGAGTCCGATGACCGGTGACTGGCTTGTCCGCGAAGGGACGGACGGTTACCATGTTGTTTGTCCGGACTGCGGTACCGTCGTTGTCGCTCAGCCAGTGTTCGGCGCGCTGGCGTAATTACTGCCGGCGGGTCGTCTCGTCGGTGACGACCTCGTCTACGAGGTGAATCGGTGTTGCGTCGTACGCGGGGTTATGAATCTCGAATCCCTCTGCCGGCTCTCGCATCACTTCCGTCGGTGAGCGATGTTCGTTCTCGAAGCTGAACCCTCCTGACTCGATGATTTTCGACGACGACCCGACGACCGATACTGGGACCGCCAGTTGTGCAGCTGTCGCTGCGATAGGGAACGTCCCCACGCGGTTGTAGTAAGTGTCCTCAACGATGCAGGTCATCCCCAAGACGACCCGGTCGCAGTCGTCGAGCACCTCGCCGGCGGCAGCGTCCACCAACAGGTGTGGCTCCACACGGTCGATACCCGCAAGCGTACGGGCTGCCTTTCGGCCAAGGTACCGCGGGCGTGCCTCTGTTACGTAGACGTCGAGGTGGGTACCATCACGAGCAGCCAACTCGATAGCTTCCAGCAATGTAGAGGAGTAGTCGTGTGTGAGCACCGTCTCGCCATCCTCGAACGTCTCGGCAGCCCGCTCGGCAGCCTGCTGTTTCCCTGTCTGGACTGTCTCGACCACGCGGTCAATGACCTCGTCTGTCCGCTTTTTCGCTTCCGACACGTCTGGAGCGTCTGCAGCCTCGACCGTCTCGACGATTTCTCGCTGAGTTGTGTGCAGCGACGCGTGTGAGGGGTTCGCACGCCGTAGCGCGTTGGAGTTCCGTTCTAGGTCTCGCACATACTCCGCGACGGTCGGGTACTCGCGGTCGAACAGTTCGCGGAGTGCCTCGGCCGCCTTCACCGCGACGACCGAGGAGGAGTGAGTCCCCATCCGCTCAATTTCCGCGACCGTCTCGTCTATCATGTCGGAACCGAGGCCGGGCGCGGGCAAAGTCCTTCTGGGTAGCCGACCCGGCTGCTCAAGCCCACCGAGTGCGTATAGTCGGTATGGTCACCGTCAGCTACCACTGTCCACGCTGCGAGGCGGTCGCACGGCTTGAGCGGGACCCCTACCTCGCGGATCGGTGTGTCACGCCCGACCCGCTGAACGGCTGGGAATATGTCCCTGCCTATGAACTCGACGGCGAGACGGACCCACAGGAACGGGCCGACGGCGTCGAACTCGTCTGTGGCGCCGCCGAGACGGACGGGGAAGGATGCGGCGAGCCGTACTACCTCTCGTTTGTCGCTTTCGATGAGGGGAATCGCAGAGAGCCGCCGGGCCGCTCTGTCGACGCCAACTTCGAGTTTCTGCGCCAGTAGTCCCCGTCACACACTCCCGTGAAACCGCCTCACGCGACGCCCATAATCCAGAACGTACTTACCTCGGTGCTCAAACCCCCAGTATGGCTAGTTGTCTCAACTGTGAGTCCTACGTCTCAGAGCAGTATGTGAAGGTGTTTGCCCCCGACGAACTCGACAGTGTGCGGGTCTGCCCCCACTGCGAGGACAAGATGCGTGACGGCAACGGTGTGCGAGAGGCGCGCGCACCACGTCAGCAGTAGCCTCGCGTTCGCGCGGAACTCTCGACTTGGAGCCGTGCCGTCTCACCCCTTGATATTGCAAATAGGGAACGTCCGGGCTACCTTATCGCCGATTCCAAGTGCATCCGACACCCGGACCACTTCGTCGACGTCTTTGTAGACGCCCGGCGCCTCCTCGGCGATGGTTGCTCCCGAGGAGGCCTTCACGTACACTTTCTGACCCCGCAGGTCTGCCTGGACATCGCCGCCCCAGAACTCATCTTTCGCCTGTGTCCGGCTCATCAACCGACCGGCGCCGTGGGCTGTTGACCCGAACGTCTCGGAGAGCGACCGTTTGCCACCCGACAGCACGTACGACCCCGCGCCCATCGAACCGGGGATGATGACTGGCTGGCCCGTCGACCGATAGGCCGAGGGGACTTCTGGGCGGCCGGCCGGGAACGCTCGCGTTGCCCCCTTTCGGTGGACAAACAGCTCCCGCTCGCCGGCGCTTGTCTCGTGCTTCTCGCGTTTGGCGATGTTGTGCGCGACATCGTATAGCAACTCCATCTCCATCGACTCCCACGACCGGTCGAACACGTCGGCGAATACCTGTCGGGTCTGGTGGGTGATGAGTTGACGGTTTACCCACGCGAAGTTGATACAGGCACACATCGCAGCGTAGTACTGCTTCGCGAGCCGCGAGCCGGCGGGCGCCGCCGCGAGTTCCCGGTCTGGCAGCTTTGCGAGCAGGTCTTCATGCTCCCGCTCGATATCCCGCAGATAGTCGTTGCACGTCTGGTGGCCTAACCCACGGGAGCCGCAGTGGATGAGTACGACCACCTGCTCTTCCGAGAGTCCGTAGGCGTCAGCCGTCGCAGGATCGAACACGTCGGTGACACGCTGAACCTCAAGGAAGTGGTTGCCAGAGCCGAGACTCCCGAGTTGGTTCATGCCACGGTCCTTCGCCTTCTTAGAGACGGCATCGGCATCCGCCTCTGGGCGGCGCCCCTCGTCCTCGCAGTGGGCGAGGTCGGCCTTGACGGCGTAGCCCGCCTCCAGCGCCCAGTCGACGCCCCGCTCCAGCACCGCCTCCACCGTGGCACGGTCGCCGTCGACGACCCCGCCGCCGCCGAGTCCCGTCGGAACTGCCTCGAACAGCGCGTTGACGAGCTCCTCCTCGCGGCCGCGCAGGTCGTCGTAGTCGAGGTTCGTCCGCACCATCCGGACGCCGCAGTTCGAGACGACGAACCCGTCCGCGAGGAAGGTGTGTGCGTCGTGTGTCACCCCGATGTCGTACACCCGCTTTTCGCCGGCCGGGGTGATGTCGACGATTTCGGTCCCGACGGTGAGGTCCTCGCGAACCGTCGTCTCTTCGCGAAACGAATCGTACGACGGAAAGTCGGCAGGCGGACGCGGTCGCCGCTCCCGACCGCTCCAGACGCTCCGTTCGATGAACCGGTCGTTGATATCGTACCGGTCGGTTATCTCCGAGACCGACATCCCGCCGTCGGCCAGCGCGACCGCCTCCGCCGCAATCTGCTCGCGCCGCTCGACCGCCTGCTCCTTCCGCTTGAGATACTCCGACGCGACTGCCGCCTCCCGCTGTTTCGCGTGGTTGTAGCGGTAGCCGACGGTGGTGAAGAAGCGAATCAAGTTCGCCGAGTCGTTCTTGATGCCGACCCGAACCCTGACCGTCCCCTCTCGAGACGCTGCCTCGAACCGTTCGACGGCGTTCGTCTCGACGCCGAGGTCCGCCAGCGCGTCGGCTATCTCGCGCATGAACTGCTCGCCCGCCCCGGCGACGCCCGACCGGCGGTTCTGTGAGACGGTCGGACAGTAGAGGTTCGTGTCGGTCTGTGCTGCCGGTGAGCTCATCTCCGCGCCGAAGAACGCCGACAGATACAGCGCGCGCTGCCAGTCGGCCAGCCGGTCGAAGTACGCCGGCGTGGTGAACGCCGACTCGACCTTGGGGCCGGCGGGCGCGCCGAGCTTCACGAGGAGCTTCTTGAACCCCTTCGCCCCCACCTTGATGCTGTACTCGGTCCGGGTGAACGCGGCGTCGTCGACCTCGTGGTCGCGCTCGCGCTCGTACACGTCCGACGGGGTGAAGCCGAGCGCACCGATGTCCGCCCGAATGCGCTCGAGGTCCTCCGGCTCCGCGTAGAACCACGTCTGTGGCCCGGCGAACGAGCCGTCACCGGTGTGGAAGCCGACGAGCTTCAACAGCCGCGCGAACGCGTCGTCGGTCGATTTCAGCGGGAGGAGGTCGTTCCGTCTCAGGAATGCGACGAGCTGTGGGCTCTCGTCGGCGAAATCCGACTCGTCGAGGACCACGAACTCCTCGGGCTGCTCGTCGGGAAGCCCGGCGAACCCGCTCGTGTACACGGTATCACCTCGACCGAGGTCGCCGAGCTCGACCATCCCCTCGGGGGTCGCGAACGGGTGGTCCTCGGTCGCGTGGACGGTGTTGCCACCGGCCGTCTCGACTTCGTACACCTGTCGCGGCTCCGATTCGGTGAACAGCCGTATCGGTGAGGCGACCCGCTCGTCGCCGGTCGCCACCGTCGCGCGCTCGTCCTCAAACCGGTCGGCGAGCTCGGCGATGGGCCGACGCCTGCCGAACCCGAGCTGTACCTCCGTCTCTCCAGAAAGGCAGTTGATGTCGTAGCCGACCGCACCCGGCGAGATACAGCCTGTCTCCGCGTCGATGCCGGCGACGCCCCCGACCGGGAACCCGTACCCCTGGTGGCCGTCGGGCATGCACAGCGCGTAGTCGGTGACGCCCGGCAGGTGTGTGGTGTTTCTGAGCTGCTCGAGCGTCCGGTCGTCCGCGATCTGCTCGAGCAGCTCGCGGCTCGCGAGGACGCGGCCGGGCACCCGCATGTCACCCTCCTGCGGGAGCTCCCAGACGTATTCCCGGAGCCGGTGGAGGGTGAACTCGCCCGCCTCGAACGTGTCGCTCGTCATGCGCGGAGGTGCGCCGCGGCCGCCGGAATAGCTTTCGCTAGCTCGGCGTCGCCTCGCCCCCGCCGGCCGCCACGGCGGCCTCGAGGACGTTGTCCAGCGAGTAGGGGCCGCTCCCGAGCGTGAACACCGCCGACGAGAGCCCGAACATCGAGACGTGCGCGAGCACGGGGTCGTCCGGGAGGCCGAACAGCGTCGTCGTCAACACGACGAACGCGACGGCGGCGGCCCCACGGGTGTACAGGCCTGCCAGCAGCAGGAGGCCGACGCCGATTTCGGTCAGCCCGGCGCCGACCACCCACATCCCGGGATCGACTGGGAGGAGCGTACTCAGATTGTATTTTTCGACGACAAGTAAGGCACGTGCTGGCGACAGCAGCTTTTGGGTAAGCCCGAGAAAGACGAACGATCCCCCGAGTCCAACTCGGAGCACAGTCGGGACGAACTGCTTGTAAGGGTCGAACCGACGATTGACCCGCGACGGCAGGTCGCCAAGTGGGTTGATGCGTCGGTAAACCGTGCCGGGCGTCTCGGCAACGCGGGCGAACATCTCGTCGGCGCTCGGGCGGCCGCCGCCAACGAGCACGATAGCGGTATAAACAAATGGATACTCGCCGGCCAGAAGCAGTGCCGGCTCAACGGGAGCAACGGTCAGCCACAATAGCAGCCCGAGGACGGCACTTGCGCGGGTAAGAAAGCCTGTCAGCAACGCGAAGCCGACGCCGATGAACGCCAGCCGGATGACCGGCGTAGCGACCAGCACATCAAGCGGTGCGGGGTACAGTGCCGTCAGCAGGCCGCTTACATCCCCGATAGAGACGACCGGAGTGAAGTAGTAGCCCGCAAAGCCGGCTCCGAGCGTCGGCAGACCGACCGACAGCCGAAGCATCCATGGCACCAAATCGCGGTAGCCGGCGAGCGTTTCTGCCAACACCGCCAGGTCGGGGACGTGTCTACGAGCGTACGCCCCAGCAACGAGCGCGCAACCGACTGCGAGGGTCCCGGCCAAGAGCAATGCTGCGTTGACCGGCTCTGAGACGACGCTGATGAAGTACTTGAGGGCTGGTATCGCCCGGTCTGGGACGCCGGTCACGTAATCGACGTGGGCTGGCACGGGGAGAGCGACCGGCAACATATATGGTGGTACGCGCGGAGCGGTAAAAATCGGGGTGCTCACACATCGAGGACAACGTAGGCCCGCCAGCCGCTGGCCGTCTCTGCCACGGACAGTTCTGAGTACGTGACTGCCTTCACATCGCGGGCATTGACACTCCCAAATGGGACTCCCCGTGCGCTTGCGTCGACACTCCAGTCGTGGTCCACCCCCTCATCGGGCGGTCGAACAGTCGTCTCGTGGTCACAAGGAAGCACTTCCCGGACGTCCCGCTGGTAGATCAGTTCAGCGAGATATTCGAAAAGAAGCGACTCAAGGGACTCGGCGGCTGCTGACAGTTGAAAACGCTCCCCGACAGGGGGTACCGACTCGCTCATGGCGGCTGTGAGTCCGTCGCCGGCGGCCGCGAACAGGCCGTCAAGCGTCGGTGCTGTTGCCTCAATGGCGACATCGGCGGTATGCTCGCGGAGACTAACCTCGCGCTCTCCCATCTCAGTCATCCTCGCCTGTTCGCTCGGCGGGGGTGGTGGTTGTATCGTCGCGGTCCTCGGTGTCGCGGCCCGAGGCCTCCGCAGGGGTAGTCTCGGTGGTGTCGCGGTCTTCAGGGCTGCGCCCCGACATTTCGGCGGGCACGGTATCCGTGGTGTCGCGGTCGTCGTCGCGCTGGCGATCAGCTATTTTCTCCGGCGTCGCCGAATGCTCCGGGTCGACGGCGGCGTCGTACTCTGCGATGCGGTCGTCTGCGACATCACTCCGGCGGACAGATGCCGACGGCTTCGACGGCGCCGTCTGCTGATCGACCCGCTCGATGCGGCCGAGCGTCTCCATCTCGTCGGGTGAGAGACCGCGGAGCTCGGGGTCGTCACCGCCGATGGCTACTCCTGAGGTAACGATAGATCGAATTCCCTGCTCAACGGTCAGGTCGACGTCAACGATGCGATCCCGTGAGACGTGGATAACAAACCCGCCCATCACAGGGTTGGGCGCCATCGGCATGAACAGCGTTACCATATCATCACGCTCTGTCGCCTCCCCGATAACTGACGGCGTCGACGCGGTCTTGAACGCCACCGTGTACGACCCCTCGCCGGGGTACTCAACGAGCTTCACCTCCTGGAAGCTATCCGTATCGGAGTCGAGCATTATCTCGGACATCTCGTCGAAAGAGGTGTAGACGGAGCCAATGCCAGGGATTGAGGCCATCAGTTCGTCGAACTGCTTGCCGGCCTTTGTACCTCGCTTGGAGAACTCGGCGACGAAGCCAAGCAGGAACACCAGCGCGAGAAAGACAGTGAGGGTGATGAGCTTCAACACAGGATCGGTGAATCGGTCGGGACCGACAGGGCCCTGCCTGATGACGACGATGATGGGCTGGAGGGCGTTGTTGACGAAGTTGAGCGCAAACGTGATGACGAGCACCGTCACGGCCAGCGGGATAATGACGGCGGTGCCGGTGATGAGCGATCGTCGGACGACCTCACGCAGACTGTCCGGTCGCTCAACCGGGTTGTCCTCGTCGTTGGCCCCCGTCGACATATCGGTACGAACTCATCGGCGGCCCGAAAGCGTTCCGGGCAACAGCGTTGGAGTTATACTCGGCCCGGGAGTACAGTTCGCCAGTGAGTGCCACGGTGGAACTCCGCGTCATCGACCGGGGGAACGATGCCCTCGTCGAGGACGCGTGGGCGCTGAAGGAACGTATCCGCCGCGAGGAGGGCGTGTTGCGCCAACGGCGCGGCTTCTTTACCGACGCATATACCCGCGCAACGACATACGCGCTCGTGGAGCGGGGACTTGAGGAGCAGCTCGTCGGCTTCGCGTCCGTGCGTCGAGACGGCTACATCCTGTTTCTGGCCGTCTCGCCGGATCACCGTGGCGAGGGATACGGCCGCCGGCTCGTCGCCGAGGTTGCAGACGACTACAGCGCTGTCACCTGTCATGCCCGCACTACCAACGAGGACGCTCTTGAGTTCTACCGCGGCATCGGCTTCGAGGTGGTCCGACGTGTCGACAACTATTACGAAGACCGTGGCGACGCCTACTATCTGAAGCTGGGTGAGGGGTCGTTCCGCGAACGACTGTCGCGGTTCATTCGCCGGTAACCCGCGGGCAACATCTGTCCGACCGGGAGTACTTATACCCCCAGAGCACGACCCGCGAATATGAGCCAGCAGGAACCGCCAGAGCACGATGAGCCGGAACCGCCGGAGAAGCCGGAACATCTCCGGTCCCGAGAGGTAACCGAGGGGCCGGAGCGTGCCCCTCACCGCTCGATGTTTCGCGCGATGGGGTTCGACGACGAAGATCTCTCCAGTCCGATGGTTGGCGTGGCCAATCCTGCGGCGGACATCACGCCATGTAACGTTCACCTCGACGACGTAGCCGCCGCCGCTATCGAGGGCGTCGACGGCGCCGGCGGGATGCCGATCGAGTTCGGTACGGTCACCATCTCCGATGCCATCTCGATGGGGACAGAAGGCATGAAGGCGTCGCTCATCTCGCGTGAGGTTATCGCTGACTCCGTGGAACTCGTCTCGTTCGGTGAACGGATGGACGCCCTAGTCACCGTCGCCGGCTGTGACAAGAACCTCCCGGGGATGATGATGGCCGCCATTCGCACGGACCTTCCCTCGGTGTTCCTCTATGGTGGCTCCATTATGCCCGGCGAGCATGAGGGCCGCGAGGTGACCATCCAGAATGTCTTCGAGGGGGTTGGCGCGGTTGCCTCCGGCGAGATGAACGAGGAGGAACTCATCGAACTCGAGCACGACGCCTGCCCGGGTGCCGGTTCGTGTGGCGGGATGTTTACGGCGAATACGATGGCCTCTATCTCGGAGGCGCTTGGGCTGGCGCCGCTCGGCTCCGCCTCGCCGCCGGCCGAGGACGACGCCCGCTACGAGACTGCAGAGCGCGCGGGCGAACTCGTGTTGGAGTGCGTCGATCTGGATCGTCGGCCATCCGATATCCTCACAAAGGAGAGCTTTGAGAACGCTATCGCTGTACAGGTGGCTCTGGGCGGGTCGACGAACGCCGTGCTTCATCTGCTGGCGCTCGCTGCCGAGGCAGACATTGACTTATCAATCGAAGAATTCGATGAGATCAGCCGGCGTACACCCAAAATAGCCAACCTCCAGCCCGGCGGCACTCGCGTGATGAATGACCTCCACGAGGTCGGCGGAGTGCCCGTGGTGGTCCGCCGACTCGTCGAGGGCGGCTATATGCACGGCGACGCTGCGACGGTGACGGGGCGTAGCGTCCGGGAGGAACTCAATGAGCTAGAGCGACAGGGGCAGCTCCCCCCAGAGTCGGCTATCGATGAGGAGTTTCTGCGGCCCGTTGACGACCCGTTCCACGAGGAGGGAGCCATCAAGATTCTCACCGGCAATCTTGCCCCGGACGGCGCCGTCCTGAAGGTGACCGGCGAGGACAAGTGGTACCACGAGGGACCGGTGCGCGTCTTCGAGGATGAGGAGGCGGCAATGGCATACGTTCAAGAGGGTCACGTTGAGTCGGGTGATGTCATTGCCATCCGCAACGAGGGGCCACAGGGCGGTCCAGGGATGCGCGAGATGCTCGGCGTTACTGCGGCCGTTGTCGGCGCGGGCCACGAGGATGACGTGGCGCTGCTTACGGACGGCCGTTTCTCAGGGGCAACCCGCGGGCCTATGATTGGTCACGTTGCACCCGAGGCGTTTGTCGGTGGGCCCATCGCCGCACTCGAGGACGGGGACACCGTCACTATCGACGTTGAGAACCGTCGGATGGCAGTGGACCTCACCGACGAGGAGCTGGCCGACCGGCTCGCCGACTGGGAGCAACCCGAGCCCAACTACGAGACGGGCGTGCTCGCGAAGTACGGCCAGGCGTTCGGTTCGGCAGCCAATGGCGCAGTGACGAACCCTGGAGCGAAGGAGTAGCCAGCGATCGCTGCTGTGAGAAGTGGGACCGCTGAGAGTCGAACTCAGGTCCTACGGACCCCATCCGCAGAGGATACCACTACCCCACGGTCCCTGTAGATAAACCGAGTGGACATTTCCTTTTAACCGTGTCGTTTCGCCGGGCCGCGCCGCGGGAATTATACCGATTCGCCGAGTGGGACGGGGCGATGCAATTGTTGCAGGCGGGACTCGGGGACCGAATCGTCCGGTACGTCAATGACTCGCTCATTCCTCAGGCTATCGATTTTGCTACCGACGCAGTGACATTCTTAATCGTCTTGGTGGTCGTCTACTACGTCGGTAAGGCAGTCGTGCGCCCGACAGTGCAGCGACTACTCGACGCTCGCGGGGTTGAGGAGACCCTTGCGAAGCCGGCCCAGAAGCTTACCCTCGTCGGTGTCGCGTTTGTCGCACTGGCCGTCGCTTTCGCTGTTGCCGGCTTCGGCAACCTGCTCACCTCTATTGCAACCATCGCGGCTGCGCTCACGCTCGCCATCGGCTTCGCCTCGCAGGCACTGCTTGGCAATCTCGTGTCTGGAGCGTTTCTCATCGCTGACCGGGAAATCAAAATCGGTGACTGGGTGGAGTGGAACGGCAACGTTGGGGTTATTGAAGATATCTCCTTCCGAGTCTCTCGTGTTCGCACCTTCGACAACGAACTCATTACCGTCCCGAACAGCGAACTTGCAAACACTGCCATCACCAATCCGGTTGCGAAGGACAAACTCCGAATTCAGTTTCTATTTGGTGTCGGCTACGATGACGACCTCGACCACGCGAAGGAGGTTATCATCGACGAGGCCGGCCGGCACGACGAGATTCTCGACGACCCGCCCGCGACTGTCCGGCTGACGGAACTGGCGGACTCCTATGTCGGGCTGAAATCGAGGGTATGGATTGACGAACCGGATCGCTCTGATTTCGTTCGCGTTCGCTCGGAGTACGTCCAGGCGGTGAAAGAGCGGTGTGACGCCGAGGAAATCGAGATGCCGTACCCGTACCAGCAACTGACGGGCACGGTCACCGTCGCGGACGCCGAGCCGACCGGATAGTCACTGCTCGCGCTGCGCGACGAGGGCGCCTTCGTCGCGCACCGCCATGCTACAGACCGGCTGGTTCTCGTACGCGAGTGCCCCTTCGCGGTGGGCGAGCACGTACCCGTCGCGGTCGCTCGTCACTGTCTCAATCACTTCGCCGTGAGGGCTCGTTACCGCCGCAACGGGCTGGCCTGACTCTACCCGGTCTCCTGGTTCGACACGATGACGGACAACGCCAGCCGCCTTCGCACGCGGTCCCTCGAACCGCCGGACCGGGTAGTCGACAGGCGCATCCACACCGGGGTCTGCTGCCGCAACCCCGTCTGGGACTGCCCGAAGAACGTCGGCGGCGGCCAGTCCGCGGCAGACGGCCGCCAGGCCCGCCGCGCGGTGGTCTGGCCGGATGTGGTCCGCCTCGCCCAACTCGAGCGTGAGTGCTGGTAGGCCCGCGCCGTTCAGCGCCGCGCCAGCCGTCGACCGATGAAGCGTCCTGTCAGTGTACTGGTCGGCAGGGTACTCTGTGACGACCGGCAGATTGACCGCGTCGGCGAGCGCGGCCGTCTCGCCCGCGAGCAAGCGAGCGTCGTCCTCGGTACGCGTCTTGCCGTACAGCACACGGTCGCGGATGGTGAATGGAACGGCGCCCGCACCGGCTGTGTGCAGATCCAGTAAAAGGTCCGCGCGCACCGTTTCGGTGAATGCCTCGTACACCTGTTCGGCGACCCGCTCTTGCGTGGACAGTGGTGCCGTCCGATCGCTGAACGGGTCGGGAAACTTCCGGTTCGGGTCCTCGTCGTCATAATAGGAGACACGCTCGCGGCGGCGCAGTCCCGCGGGGTTGAGTGTTGGGACTACGACGAGTCGTCCTGTCACTGTCTCGGGGTCGAGGCCTGCTAGCTCTTGCGCGACGGCCAGTCCCACAACCTCGTCACCGTGGACAGTTGCAGTCACCCATGCGGTCGGTCCCTCGCCACCATTAAAAAGAATGACTGGGAGCCGCTCCTCGCCGCCGGTTGGAAGGCCAGTTGCGCGGAGCCAGCCGGTCGCCCGGTCGCCGACGGCCGCTGTCGCGGAGCCGAGTTTTAGCGTGTCGCTCACGGACGGGAGTCGGCGCGCGGCCGCAAAATTCCCTTGCTACACGAGCACGCGCTCAAGATTAACGACGGATCCCCTGTCAGCCGCAGGATCGCCGACGAGTGTCCCCAGACACACCGCGGCGCCGTCTGGCGTATAGCAGGCGACGAGTGTGCCCAACTCATCTGTCTCAGCTGCAAGTACGCCTGGTGCGTAGACCGGCGCACCCTCGGCCACCTGATTGGCGGCGCTTTCGGCTATTTGCACCCGGGGAATGTCCGTCAGTGCACGCTCTGCCGGCTGTACCACCGCTCGGAGCGGTGCGTCGTCACCCCGCTCGCGCCACTCAACGACAGCGTCGTGGACATCGTGTATGCTCGCGAGCGTTGTGTCGTTGAATGTCCCCGTCGCGGTACGCCGGAGGTGACCCATATGCGCACCCGTGCCAGCCGCGAGACCGATGTCATGACACAGTTTTCGGACGTACGTGCCCGACTCACAGATAATCCGGAGCAGTGCCTGCCTGTCCTGCACCTCCAACAGCTCGAGACCGTGTATCCTACGGGTGCGGAGTTGGCGGACGACAGCGCTCTTCCGTGGCGGCTTCTGGTGTATATCCCCCTCGAACTCTGCGACGACCGAGTCGAGATCGGCCGGTGGCGGCCCATGGAGTTCGAGAACGGCGACGTACTCTTTGATTGCGTCGTCGAAGACCTGTGCGAGCCGGACGGCGTCCCCCAGCAGGGTCGGCAGACAGCCGGTCACCTTCGGGTCGAGGGTACCGGCGTGGGCCGCCCGATTGACGCCGGCGAGGTCGCGTAGCCAACCAGCGACTTGGTGAGCGGAGGGGCCGGGCGGCTTGTCGAGGTTGACTACCCCAAAGGAAAGCAACTGTTCCGGCGTCCGGTCGTCGGGATCGCCGCGCATCTCAGAACTCGTAGTCTACGGTGACTGGGGTCTTCCCTTCGTCGCCCGCGGGGTTATACGCCCGCACGACTGTCTCGATGGCGTCGACGACGCCGTCGGGGTCGAGCCGCGCCGTGTTCAGGACCAGGTCGTAGATGGAGAGGTCGTCGATATCGATGCCGTAGTAGGATCGGTACCGCTTGGCCTCGCTGTCGGCCCGGGCCTCTGTCTCTGTGCGCGCAAGGTCGGCATCTTTCCCCTCGCGGTCGGCGATGCGGTCGGCCCGGACGCCGAGTGGAGCGTCGAGCCAAACGCGGAAGTCGGCGTGCTCGCCAGCCATCCAGCCGGCTAGCCGCGACTCTAATACGATGTCTTCCTCGGTGCGGGCCACCTCGCGAAGCCGGCGGTCGAGGTCGCGGTCGATTTGGTCGTCCTCCTCGGCCAGCTTGTTTAGCTCAAGGGCAGTGAGATCGCGTTCAGCGGCGAGGTTGCGGAAGATGTCTCCCCCAGAGACGTGGTCATACCCGAGCCGCTCGGCCAACTCGGCGGCGGCGGTCGACTTGCCGCTCCCGGCGGGTCCCGAGATGGTAATCAGCATGTCTACACTCCGGTGGACGGATTCAAAGGGGTTTCCTTCCGGAGGCCGTTAGGTCGGCGTCGTCTGGAGGTTCAGCGACTTGCGGATGAGCTGGCTGAATCCCATTGAGCAGACAAAGTACCAGAGAATCCACGCCTGGAGTGGCCCGAGTACGCCCTGCCGCCAGGATACCTCGCCGATGAGTGGCATCGTCACCGTCTGGGAGCCGACACCCTGCGTGAGAATCATCCAGTACATCCACAGGAATACGGGGATGGTGAGGAGCATGATCCACACCATCGGGCGGAACTGCTCCTTGAACATGCCGAGATTATCGCCCATCGCCTCCATCTGCTCTTCCTGAATCTGGTCGAGCGCCTCGTCGTCGCCTTGCTCTTTGGCCTTCTGACG
This sequence comes from Halosegnis sp., assembly GCF_042216475.1. Taxonomy (NCBI): domain Archaea; kingdom Methanobacteriati; phylum Methanobacteriota; class Halobacteria; order Halobacteriales; family Natronomonadaceae; genus Halosegnis; species Halosegnis sp. The sequence continues at coordinate 93,250 of NZ_JBDGTV010000008.1, read as the reverse complement.
GCGCTCCTTCATCTCCTTCATCCGCTCCTGATACTGAGCCATCTTGTCGGTATCCATCAGGTTTGCCTGGAGCAGCGAGGTATACAGTCCAGTCAGCACGGCCAGCACTAGGATAACCGCGTAGAAGGGAAGCGCACCGTTGATGGGGCCAAGGAAGAGGTCGATGGTGCTGCCAATGGCATTGCGCACTGACGAGATGGAGTAGCCAGCGAACAGTCCGACCGCGCCGAGGGCCGCCAGCTTGTCGTATTTCGACCACGAGGAGTCGCCATCGATGTCGTCGTGACTATTCTCATCCTCGGCGAGCGCCTCGCGAACCCCCTCCGGGTCGGCGAGTTCGAACCCCTCGCCGGCGTCCGTAAGCACGCCTTTCTCGATAAGCCGGCCCCACTGGCCACTCGTCAGCTCGCCAGAGGCCTCACCCCAGGTGATAGGCCTGTCCTGCTCAAGGAGGAACTCCAGCGCCGACTCCATCGAGGCGTCCTCACGCACGAGTTCCTCTACCTTCCCTTCGGTTCGTACCATTTAGTCTTCGTAACCAGTCAGAGGGCTTCACTCTTGTGTCACTCGATTACGCCGTCCCAGCTGCCCGTTGCCACGAGCGTCGGCGTCTCGTTGTCGATTCGGTGGAACCGGAGGTCCGCCGCAACCTCCGTGCGCCCGTCCTCTCGCTGATCAACCTGCGTAAACTCCGCCACACACCGGATACGTTCCCCTGTGTACACTGGCTGGCGGAAGCTGTATTCCATCGTCCGCGCGAGGACAGTGAATCGGCCGCCGATTTCGGTGGCGAGTGTCGCCGTTAACAGCCCGTGGACGAGGAGTCGCCCCTCCTCGTCCGTCTCGAGGTGGTGGTCGCCGCGGTCGCCGCTCACCTCTGTGAACGTGCGTACATCCTCGGGGGTGAAGGTACGCTCTGCTGTCTCCACATGACCCGCCTCGAGGTCCATGCGCTCGGCTGGAGCGCCCGTCAAAAGAACGTGCCGGGTGTTACAGCTTAGCCTCAATGGCGGCCTCGACTTCTTCGAACACTTCGTCGGGGGGAGATTCACCGTCGACTTCGACATAGGCGTCTGTCCCTTGATAGTGGTCAATGACGGGCTCGGTATTCTCTGCGAACACACGGAGTCGCTCGCGCACAGTCTCCTCGGTGTCGTCCTCGCGCTGTTCGAGGCTTGCGCCACACTCATCACAGACACCTGCCTCCTCTGGCTGATCGAACTCGACGTGGTAGTTTGCGCCGCAGTCGGGGCAAACCCGCCGGCCGGTGAGCCGGTCGATGAGTTCGGCCTCGCTCACGGTTAGCCGCACCACGGCGTTGAGATCAGTGCGGGCGTCGAGAAACTCTGCCTGTTCGATGTTGCGCGGGTAGCCGTCAAGCACGAAGCCGTCTGCCTGTTCGAGAGCCGCGACGACAATTTCGTTGACGACTTCGTCGGGGACGAGTTCGCCGGCGTCCATGAAGCCACCGGGCGTATCGTACTCGAGGTTCAGCCCGGAGATATCCATTTCCTTGTTGTTCCGGAGGGCGTCGCCGGTCGTGATGTGGTCGACGCCGAACCGGTCGGCGATGCGCGCGCTCTGTGTTCCTTTGCCGGCGCCCGGCGCGCCCAACAGCAGCACGTGTGGTGAACTCATGCGCCTCGCTTCTCGGTGTGGGCCTAAAGGTTTGAAGAAACGGGCCGAACTCGCCCAGCGATGGTGAGGCTTACGACCCTCCCGCGCCCATCCGGGGTATGAGCGATGCCGCGGCTGACCCACAGAGCCGACGGACGCTGCTTGTCCGGCGCGTGATGGCCCACCGCGGCCAGCGCGATGAACTTGTCCTCCACGCAGCCAGGGATGCGGCCGGGTGTGAGCGGACGCTCCGCTACAGCGATCGGGTGCTTGAGTTCCATCTAGAAGACGCTGAGCGCGAGCAGCTGGAGGCGCTGCTCGAGGAGTACCCCGTATTCAAGATCCGTCAGCCAGAGACGCGCAAGAGCGACGGGTCTGTGTACGTTGCTGCCGTCGCCGACCCGAAACACCTCGCCGACTTCATTGAGGACTGCTGTCGGCGGGTGTACGATCTCCCGTCGGGCTATCGGCTACGCGTCGAGTGACGCCCGGCACGCATTTCCTCTCGGCTCCCGTCTCTTCGGGTATGACTCAAGGACACGTTACCGTCCGAGGAACCGAGGTACCCGCGCTCGGGCTGGGTACTTGGCGGCTCACCGGCGACGACTGTTACGAAGCCGTGTCGACGGCTCTGGAGTTGGGTTATCAACACATCGACACTGCACAGGCGTACGGAAACGAACGGCGGGTCGGCGATGCCATCCGCGACAGTGACGTCGCCCGCGAGGACATTTTCTTGACAACGAAGCTTAATGTGGGCAACCGGAGCCACGAAACCGTAATCCGGACGACCGAGGAATCGCTGGCGAGACTCGATACATCGTACATCGACCTGCTCCTGATTCACAACCCAGCACAGCGGACGCCACTTGGCGAGACGCTCGACGCGATGAACGAACTCGTCGATCGGGGGAAGGTTCGGCACATCGGTGTCTCAAATTTCGGAATTGACCGGCTCGACCGCGCGCGGTCCCTCTCGGAGGCACCTATCTTCACTGACCAGGTACAGTACAATCCCTACTGGCCGCAGGGAGAACTGCTTGATTATTGTGCTATCCACGACGTACTCCTGACCGCCTACTCGCCGCTTGCCCATGGGGCTGCTCTCGAAGATGACCTCCTAGCGGAGATTGGCGGGCGGTACAACAAGTCGGCGGCACAGGTCGCGCTCCGGTGGCTCGTTCAACAGGGAGTCGCGACCGTGCCGAAGGCGACAACCCGCGAGCACCTCGCGGCGAACCTCGCGGTGTTCGACTTCGAGCTGACCGATGAAGAGATGGACGCCGTCCGGCGGCCATCGAAGACGCGCGCGCTGGGCGGCTTTATACGAGGCCGCCTACCGGTGTGACCCATCTCAGCCGACGGCGCCGCAACGACGCCACGCGGCTCCGTTCCGGAGTTTGGCAGTTGGACTGCGGCGGCGTCAACGCCTATCTGGCCGAGGACCCCGCAGACAGCGGAACGATCACGCTCGTGGATGCGGGCACGCCCTGGAGCGTTGACCGGCTCCGAGATGGAGTGGCTGCGGCTGGCTTCGAACCCGCTGCCGTTGAGCGGGTCTTGATGACTCACTACGACCTCGACCACGTTGGGGGACTGGCTGGCATCGCCGTGGACGGGCCTCACTACATCGGCGCGAGCGACCAGGGATTCCTTATCGGGGACGAGAAGCCGCCGGCGGGCAACCTGAAGGGCGCCCTCCAGCGGCTCGTCGGCCCGCTCGTGGACAGACCAGACGCCGAGGTGGTCGGTTTGGGAGATGGCGACAAAGTTGGTTCCTTCCGCGTCTACCGGACCCCAGGCCACACCCCCGGTCACGTCGCGTACGTCAGCAAGCGGCTGTCGGTCGCGTTCGTCGGCGACTTGGTCGTAGAGTCGGGTGGCCAGCTCCGGCCGTCGCCGTGGTATCTCAGCTACGACGCCGACCGGGTTGTCGACTCGCTGTCGGCGTTTGCCGACAAGGTGGCACCGGTTGAGGCCGTCGGGATGGGTCACGGGACGCCGTTCGTACGCGATGGTGCCGTCCGATTGGCCGAGGCTGCGGCCGCGGCTCAGTCATAGGTGACGTAGACGAGGAAGGCGAGCGCGACCGTCTCTAGCAGCGACAGTATCATCATCGCCTGCATCGCCGGCGCGGGGACGGCGGCAGCCGTCACCACGTAGTAGTAGAGTGCGAGTGCGTTCTCACCGAAGAGAACCACTGAGAACACGAGTGTGCCGAGTGTCTGCTTCGAGCGTATCTGCAGGTAGTTGCGGCCCCACACGAGCGCCAGCGCCAGCAGCAACCCCATGTTTAGGAGCGCCGACGCCCGCGCAACATCGACCTGCAGACTCATCCACTCACCACTCCGGGTGGCCCGGATAAATAGCTGTCCGAACCCCACACAAGGTGGCTCACGACGTCTCCACCCCGTCTAGTTGGGTCACGATTTGCTCGACGGTGTCCAACGTCGCCCGCACGCGCTCCGAGGGAAGGTACACCTCACCGTAATCCTCGCCACTCGAGGTGACGACATCGTTGTCTTTGAGCACGTCCAAGTGGTGACGCACTGTCTTGTAGCTCAAATCGAGATCCTCTGACAACTGGTTCGCGTTGCGAGGCCGCTCTTCGAACGCGCGGAGAATTCGCGCGCGATTGGGGCCGCCTCGCGTCCCCGCGAGCACCTGCCAGAGCACCACTTCCATCGACTGTGGGCACGCCCCGGGGGAAGGTAAGTACGCCGGCCCCGAGCGGAGGACAACAAGCGGGGTAGCGGCTCAGCCTCCTACTCGTCGTTCTCCTCGTCCTCCTCGTCCTCCTCGTCCTCGTTGTCGCCGCGTCCGCCGGCGAACGGAGCCGCCTCCTCATAGGCGAGCACGGGCGCGAACGCGGCATCGTCGCCGTCCCCGTCCTCGGGGCTCAGCTCCCATTCCGCGAGCGCGGACAGGACCTGCCCCTCCTTCACTGTCACATCCACAGGGCCGAAGACGGGGTCGCTGCTGCCAGCAGGATAGACAGCGACCGGGTAGGTACTTGCCCCGACGTCGACGTTCGGCCCGGCCTCGCCAAATTCGATTCCTTCCGCGAGGAAAACAGCCGGCTCGTCATTGTCGTCGGCGACGGCTACGTCGACAGCGGGCGCGTCTGGCGAGAGGTGGTACGCCCGGACGCGGCCCCGCCCATCGTCGATGACACCGAGTTTGTCCTCGAAGAGATCAAGACCGATTGCCGCCTCGTTGCCCTCCGGATTCAGGTTCCCCGTCGCAGCTGCGGTGTAATCCTCGGCGTCCAGTTCGACGGTCGCCGACGCTACGGTGTTATCCGTGCCGGCGGCGTTAATTGCGACATCATACTCGCCAGCGGCGAGCTCGAGGTAGCCGGTGACGTCGCGGAATTCAGCACCCGACACGACGACGCTACCATCTACGAGCACGTCTACCGTCGGAGCATCGGGGACGGCGTGGGCGACACGTAGTTTGGCGTCGCCGCCTGCCTCGTCGCCGTCATCTGCTGTGACCGTACCGATGCCGACGACGCTCGCGATGCCAACGGTTCCGATACCCTGCAACAACGTCCGCCTGTCGTACTCGCGCATGACTCGTCGTGTCCCACGCCGGGGGTCGGAAAAGGCGATTTGGCAACTTCGACCCAAATTCGACCCCCGTCTGGCTCGATTGGGCCGCCAGCGTTCGGGACGCGACTTTTGCTGTTTGCGGCGTAACTAGCTATGTGAGCCGTGCGCGGAGTCACCCGGCGCCGACCGGCTGGCGCGAGGTAGAGCGGCCGCCGGCAATCGTCGTGAAGTATGATCCACGCGAGCCGACGCTATTCGAGCACGATGAAGACCCAGTAGCCGTCCATGTTCTCCCCGAGACGACTGCTGCCGACAGCGACAATCGATGGCGGGTTGGGCTGGTCCGTGGCGGGAAAACAAACTTTGTAGCGAGCGAGCCTATCCGGACTGGACTGTCAGACCGGGCGGCAGCACTGTCGCTGGCCGAGCAGTTTATGACCGGTTACCACGAGGTCAGGGCGGGTGAGCGCTTGCTGTCGGCGCTGCTGGCGGACTGCTGTGAACCGGCGGTCCGACCCCGCTAAGCCGCGCCCGCTACCTCCTCGGCGACGAAGCCAGGATCGAGCAGGCCGGGGTCAAGGATGTGGCCGGCCTGCCCCTTGGCGAACTCCGGCAGCGACTCGTGGGTGTAGACAACTACGCGCACGTCGGGGTTGAGGTCTTTCGCGACCGGAATCGATGTTGCTAACCCTGCCTCCGTAACCACGAGCACGTCTGCCTCGAGAATCCCCGCTTCCTCCAGCGCGGTGCGGTTAGCCGTTCCTCGGGCCCGCACGACGTCGACCCCCTCTGCAGTTAGCGCGTCACCGAGATTCTCGGCGTCGCTCCCCGCGATTACTGCGCGCGTCATACCCGACCGTTCCCGGGGGCGCGTAAAAGCGTTGCTGCGGGCGGCTACTCGTACTCGATGGTAGCGGGTGGCTTGTGAGTCACGTCGTAGACGACACGCGAAACATTGTCGAGTGTGCCGGTGATACGCGACTGAATGCGCTGGAGTGTCTCCCAGTCCAACTGTTGGGCGCGGGCAGTCATCCCGTCGCGACTCTCCACCGACCGGACGGACACGACCCAGCCGTGAACCCGGTTGTCTCCCTTCACTCCCGTTGCCTTCCCAATGACCGCCGCGAACGCCTGCCACGGGTCGTGGTCGGCCGTCTCCTCCTCAACGACGTGGCACGCCTCCCGCGCGACGGCCACCTTCTCGCGGGTCACTTCACCAACGACCCGAACCGCCAGCCCTGGTCCTGGGAATGGCATCCGCTCGGAGACGACAGACTGGAGATCAAGCGCCCGGGCTACCTCGCGCACCTCGTCTTTGTAGAGATCACGCACTGGCTCAACGATACCATCAAAGTCGACTGCGTCGGGGAGGCCCCCAACGTTGTGGTGGGATTTGATATTCCCCTCTGATTCGATACGGTCGGGGTATATGGTTCCTTGGACCAGGTACCGGGCGTTAGCCTCGCGGGCCTCTCGCTCGAATTCTCGGATGAACTGTTCGCCGATAACGTGGCGCTTCTCTTCCGGGTCAGTGACACCCGCGAGTGCATCGAGGAAGCGGTCGCGTGCGTCAACTACCCGGAGACCATCCATGAAGGAGAATGTCTCACGGATAGACTCCGTCTCACCCTTCCGCATCAGGCCGGTGTCCACATACACGGCGGTCAGGTGATCCCCAATGGCCTCGTGGGTGAGTGCCGCGGCCACTGAGGAGTCGACACCACCAGACAGCGCTATAATAGCCTCCTCATCGCCGACGGCCTCGCGTATCTCTGCCTTCGCCTCAGGAATGAACGCTTCCGTGTCAACCATTACGCACTCACCTCCTCTTCTTCCTCTTCGGCTCCGGCGGCCGTCCGATCAAGCACCGCCTCCAGCAGGCCGACGAACGGCGGCGACGCGCGGCCGGGGCGGGAGCGGAATTCGGGGTGGAACTGCGTCCCAATAAAGTACGGGTGGTCGTCCAGTTCAAGTATCTCCATCCGGTTATCTGCACGCCCGGAGAAGGTCATCCCCGCCCGCTCTAGCTGGTCAATGTACTCGGGGTTCACCTCGTAACGGTGGCGGTGTCGTTCCGTGCAGGAGTCGCTCCCATAGAGCTCGTGTGCGAGCGTTCCCTCAAGAATTTGTGTCTCGTGAGCGCCGAGTCGCATCGTTCCGCCCATGTCCTCCACTTCGTACTGTTCAGGGAGGATGGCAATGACTGGGTGAGGGGTCTCTTCTTCGAACTCTGTCGAGTCGGCGTATTCGAGCCCGCAAACGTTGCGCGCAAATTCGATGACGGCCATCTGGAACCCTAGACACAGCCCGAGGAACGGAATGTCCCTCTCGCGGGCGTAGCGAACCGCCTCGATTTTCCCGTCTGTGCCGCGAGCCCCAAAGCCCCCTGGGACGACCAGTCCGTCGGCCCGCTCCAGCCGATTGCGGTGCTCCTCGGTCATCTGCTCGGCGTCGACCCACAGCACATCGACGTCGACGCCCGCCTCAAGGCCGGCGTGTTTCAGCGCTTCGTGAACCGACAGGTATGCGTCCTCGAGGTCGTACTTACCTGCCAGCGCGATAGATACCTCACCGCTCGTCTCTTGGGTGACGAGCTTCCGCCAGCCGTTCTTCCGGTCGGATGAGGGTAGCGCCTCGTCGGCAATCCCCAACTCCTCCATGACGTACTGATCCAGTCCCTCATCTTCGACCATCAGCGGCACATGGTAGATGTCCTCGACATCTGGATTCGAGAAGACGGCGTCAGTCGGGACGTCACAAAACAGCGCGATTTTTTCTTTCGTCTGCGGCTCAAGCTGATCCTCACACCGCCCTACAAGGATGTCAGGCTGGAGGCCAATAGAACGGAGTTCCTTCACAGAGTGTTGGGTCGGCTTCGTCTTTTGTTCGCCGTTTTTCGAGTAGGGGACGAGCGTGACGTGGGTGAACAGGATGTCGTCGTCGGCTTCCTCGTGGGCGAACTGCCGGAGCGCCTCAAGATACGGCATCCCCTCGATGTCGCCGACGGTGCCGCCGACTTCGACGAGACAGACGTCATGGCCCTCCGCAGCCTCGCGGATACGTCGTTTGATGTCGTCGGTGATGTGTGGAATTATCTGGACAGTCTTACCGAGGTAGTCGCCGGCCCGTTCCTTCTCGATGACGTGCTTGTACGTCTTCCCCGTGGTGACGTTATGGTCGAACGTCATGTCGATATCGAGGAAGCGCTCGTAGTTGCCGAGGTCGAGGTCCACCTCGCCACCGTCATTCAGCACATATACCTCGCCATGCTGGTAGGGGTTCATGGTCCCGGCGTCGACGTTGAGGTAGGGATCGATCTTGACGGCGGTGACGTCGAAGCCGGCGTTGGCGAGCAATCGGCCGGTCGAGGCGGCGGTGATGCCCTTCCCTAAACCTGACATCACGCCACCGGTGACGAAGACGAACTTCCGACCCAGCGATGGGTCGTACTCCGTGGCGGGTTCCGTCGGCATACGGGTCGTCTACGCGGGGCGGGCAAAACCGTTGCGAACGGCTGCCAGAGGCTGGTCGTTCGTGAACCGGCTATAGAAGGAGTCGAAGGCGCCGGACTGGCTTACTGGAAGGTTCGGGAGACCTCGGGTTCGTCCGGCTCGTCGGTGCCGAAATCGCCCTCATCGAGGTCTTCGTAGCTGCGGCGCATCTCCTCGTCGACGCTAGCGCCGACTTCCTCAAGCGCCTGCTCGAAGTGGTCCATCGTCACGCGGACATTGCCAACCGAGCGGTCGGCGTCCTCGCGGTCGACACTGTTGATGAATTCGCGGGTCGCAGCCATTGACGCCTCTCGGCAGACGGCCTCGATATCGGCGCCAACGTAGCCGTCGGTCCGGGCCGCAAGGGCCTCGAGATCGACATCGTCGGCCAGCGGCTTGTTCCGCGTGTGGACCCCGAAGATGGCGCGCCGCGCCTCTTCGTCGGGCACCGGGACGTGGACGTGGCGGTCGAGCCGGCCGGGCCGTAGGAGCGCCGAGTCGATGAGGTCCGGGCGATTTGTCGTTGCGACCACGACCACATCCTCGAGTTCTTCGAGGCCGTCCAGCTCGGTCAGCAGTTGGGAGACGACCCGCTCGCCAACTCCCGAATCGCCCATGTTGCGGCCGCGCTGGCCTGCAATGGCGTCGATTTCGTCGAAGAAGATGACGGTCGGAGCGTTCGAGCGGGCCTTCTCGAACACCTCGCGGACGCCCTTCTCGGACTCGCCGACGTACTTGTTGAGCAGCTCGGGACCTTTGATAGAGATGAAATTCGACTCCGCCTCGTTGGCGACGGCTTTTGCCAGCAGCGTCTTGCCCGTCCCCGGCGGACCGTACATGAGTACCCCCTTGGCCGCCTCAAGATCCATCGACTCAAACACTTCAGGGTAGTCAAGTGGCCACTGGATAGTCTCACGGAGCCGCTCTTTGGTCTCTTCAAGACCACCGACGTCAGCCCAGGTCACGTCGGGTACCTCGACGAACACCTCCCGCATTGCGCTGGGGGTGATGCCCTTCATGGCGTCTTTGAAGTCTGCCTCAGTAATCTCGATGGAGTCGAGCACTTCGGCGTCGATTTCGTCGGCCTCAAGGTCGAGTTGCGGGCGGACGCGCCGAAGCGCGTTCATCGCTGCCTCCTTCGTCAGGCTCTCGAGGTCGGCGCCGACGAAGCCATGGGTCGAGTCGGCGTACCGGTCAAGATCGATGCCATCGACCAGCGGCATCCCGCGGGTGTGGACCTGCAGAATCTCTTTGCGGCCCTTCTTGTCTGGAATGCCGATTTCGATTTCACGGTCAAACCGGCCTCCACGACGGAGCGCAGGGTCGATTGCGTCGACGCGGTTCGTTGCTGCGATGACGGTCACCTGGCCGCGCTCGTCGAGCCCGTCCATCATTGACAGCAGTTGCGCGACGACACGCCGCTCAACATCACCACTGGTCTCGCCTCGCTTGGGGGCAATTGAGTCGATCTCGTCGATGAAGACGATGGCCGGCTCGTTCTCCTCGGCTTCCTCGAACACCTCGCGGAGTTGCTCTTCGCTCTCGCCGTAGTACTTCGACATGATCTCCGGCCCGGAGATGTCGGTGAAGTATGCGTCTATCTCGTTGGCGACGGCCTTGGCGATGAGCGTCTTGCCCGTGCCCGGCGGTCCGTGCAAGAGGACGCCCTTCGGCGGCTCGATGCCGAGCTGCTTGAACAGCTCCGGGTGTCGCATCGGCAGCTCTATCATTTCACGGACCTGCTCGAGTTCTTCATCGAGCCCACCGATGTCCTCGTAGGTAACCGACGGCGTAGTGGGCTCGCTCGCGCTGGGGCCAGACTCACCGCCGACGATCTGTTCGGCCGGCTGTTCAGAGACGCTTACCTCCGTCGAGTCGGTGACGACGACCGTCCCGGAAGGGTCGGTCTCCGCAATCTTCATGGGGATCTTTTGGCCGCCGCGCGAGGAGAACGCGCCAAAGCCGAAGGAGAAGGGCACCTGCTGGCCGCGGGTGACCGCCTGACCGGAGAGCTTGTCGCGAATGGGACCACCGATGTTCCCGCGAATGCGAAGGTTGGCGGGCAGGGCGACGGTGATTGACTTGGCGGGCTTCACGTCCGCCTTCTCGACGCTCACGCGGTCGTCGATGCCGACGCCAGCCTCCGACCGAAGCTGGCCGTCAATACGAACGACGCCCTGGCCAGTGTCCTCGGGGTAGCCGGGCCAGACGCGAGCCACCGCCCGCCCGTCGCCGCCGTCGATGAGAACGTAGTCGCCGTTCTCGAGGCTGAGCTCCTCCATGGCCTCCCGGTCGACAGCCGCGAGGCCACGGCCGGCCTCGCTCTGCTTCATTGGCTTGACGACAAGCTTCATGCGTGCACCTCCACGGTCACGATACCGTTGTTCGCGCGTGCGTTGGTGTCCCCTGCAGGGAGATCGAACTCGAACTGCTCGTCACCAACGACGACAATGGCAGTGCCGTCGACCACGTCGACGGCTGCGTCCCCATCGAAGTCGGCGACAAAAGTCACCGTATCCCCGTCGTCGTATCGGGTCGCGACGACATCTTCACGGCGGCCAAACTGCTCTTGGAATCCGTTCATGCTAACTCTAAGTTAGTCGTAGTAGTATATAAACCTTTGCCGCAAATGCGGGGCAAATATAAAAGAAGACAACTACTGTTTGTTTGTGGTTCGTGGCCAAGAGGCCGTCGGCGGCTTCAAGAGTCGCCGGTGGCGAACACCAGTGTGACGACACATACGCTCAGGCACGCGGGACGGACCGTCTGCTATCGGCACTTTGGCGGTGACGGCCAGCCGGTGATGTACGTCCACGGTGCCGGTGGCGACAGCCGCCTGTGGACTGAGCAGGCGCCGATTGGTCCGGGCGTCGCTGTCGACCTGACTGGCCACGGCGGGAGCGACGACGCGGCCCTCTCGCCTGGTCCTGAGACGCTTGACGCCTATGCAGCTGACCTTTGTGCCCTCGCCGACAAAACGGACGCGCGAGCGGTGGTCGGCAACTCGATGGGCGGGGCTGTCGCGCTGTGGGCTGTCCTTGAGGACGATCTCACACCCGGGCGGCTGGTACTGTGCGGGACAGGGGCGAAACTTGGCGTCGGTGAGGACCTGCTCGCGTTGCTTGAGAGAGACTTCGAAGCGGCCATCGGGTCGCTCGCTGAACCGGGGCTGCTCTTTTCAGATCCAGAGTGTGCGCCAACGGACCGCGCGCTGGCGGCGCTCTGCGAGACGGGCTCCTCGGTGACGTGGCGTGACTTCGCCACCTGCGACAGCTTCGACGTGCGTGACCGACTCGACGCCGTGGACGTACCAACGCTCGCACTCACCGGCGAGGACGATGGGATGACACCGCCCGCATTCACGACATATCTTGGAGATGCGCTTCCGGACTGCGAGACGGCGCTACTCGCCGACTGCGGGCACTTGTCAATGCTCGAGCAGCCGAGGGCATTCAACGAGCGGGTCGCCACCTTTCTCGGTTGTCAGTAGACATCTTCCACCCCAGATTCATGATGGGTGTGCTCTTCTGCGGGGAATTCGCCTGATTCGACATCCTCCTTGTAGCCGGCGACAGCCCGCTCCATCTCGCCTCGCACATCGCCCCAAGACCGCGAGAATGGCGCTGTGTCCGTTGATCGGCCAATCACCTCGTCGACGACGAGTACCTGGCCGTCGCAGTCTGGGCCTGCACCGATACCGATAGTAGGAATCGAAAGCCGTTTGCTGACCGCTGCCGCAAGGTTTGTCGGAACATGTTCAAGCACTAGGGAAAAAGCGCCTGCTGCCTCGTGAGCCTCCGCGAGTTCGAGGATTTCCTCTGCGCCTTCCATGTCGGTCCCCTGTCTGAACAGGCCTGTCTCGTTTTCATGCTGTGGCGTCAGCCCAAGGTGGGCCTGAACAGGAATTCCTAACGCGACCAACCGCTCGGTCAGCTCGACAGTGTGTGGTCCCGATTCGAGCTTCACGCCGTCGGCGTTGGCCTCCTTCAGCATTCGGCCGCAGTTCTCGATGGCCTCCCCACGGTCGGCACCGTACGAGAGGAACGGCATATCCGCTAGGACGAGCGCGTTCTCAGTCGCCCGGGCGACGGCGGCCGTATGGCTTGCCATTTCGTCGACCGTCACTGGGAGCGTCGAATCGTAGCCCAGTTGCGTGTTCCCCAGCGAGTCGCCCACCAGAATGATATCGATGCCCGCCTCGTCGACAACCTTCGCCGTCGGCGCGTCGTACGCGGTCAGCATCGTTATTGATTCTCCATCCGCCTTGTCGCGGATGTCCTTCGCTCGCATGGCCGGCCGTCCGGTTGCGGAGGCGATAAACCCCGTGCCGTGGCCGCGGCCGTGACGACTATAATGTAGGTCCCGTAGAACTGGTGTGTACCGCGCGAGCGACGAGGTGGAGAACGAGGAGTGGTTGGCCACGCTTGAGGGTGGTGCAGACCGGCTCAATCTGCCCAGCGAGACGCGCACACGGGCAGCCGACCTGTTCCTCTCGACGGTGCCAGAGGCCGACCGTTCTAAGCAGCCGGCACTCGCGGCGGCCGTCTACGTCGCTTCACTTGCCACCGGCGAGGCCCGCTCGCAGCAGGACGTGGCCGACGCCTTCGACGTATCTCGACTATCCGTCCAGGGACGCTGGAAGGCGCTGATGCGCGAGGCGGGCCTCGAGCCGCCCTCTTGGTGACCTCACTCGGAGATTTCCCCACGTTCGGGGGCCCGTCCGTCGCGGTCGGGGGTACGGTTGCCGTGGACGTCTATCTCGCCGTTAACAATACGCGTCGAGGAGATGATGCCGCCGTCTTCGGCGCGAACATGCTCGACTACCTCAATGTCGAGCGGGTCGAGCCCCCGCTCCTCACGGATGTCGTTGATACGGTGCCCCCCTTCCACCGTTTCGGGTGAAACAACAAGCGCGTCGAACCCTGGTTCCGTCGCAATTCCCGTCGGCTCCTCGAGCCTGCGGACTTCGAACTCGCGGCCGTGGTCATTGGCAAACTCGGTAAGGACGCCCTCAAGATCGCGTTTCCGCTCGGCAAACGGGCGGACGTACCGGTCTTCCGAGCGAGTCTTCGGCGCGAGTTCGTCACTCGTGAGGCCGACAGTCACGTCGCCCAGCTCGAAGGCACGGGCGAACAGCGCCCGGTGGCCGTCGTGGACCGGGTCAAACGTCCCGCCGAGCGCGACCTGCATATCCGCCGTCAGGACGCCGCCCGGTAAAGTGGTTCCGCTCGCGGGAGCGGCTACTCCGCCTCTGTCCCCAGCCCCGAGTCGGCGGTGTCATCGGAGACTGAGACGGACACGGGTCCTTCTTCTGGCTCCGATTCGGTCCGGCGGCGCCGGGCTGACCGACTGACGCCGAGCACGTCATCGAGATTAAACACGGTGTTAAGCTCGGCCTGTACCTCTTCAACCACCTCTCCAACGAGGTCTGACGGCGGGATAGCCTCATACTCGTACGGGTTGTTGCCTGCCCCGTCGGCGGCCCGCTTCTCGCGACCGACAATACCCTCGTCGGTGAGCGCCGCCAGCGCCTCGCGGACAGTGCTCGGGTACAGGCCCGTCCCTTCGGCGACCTCCTCGCTCGTTGCTGGCGCATTCGTACGAAGATAGACGTAGATGCGCGCGCGTGTTTCCGTATCAAGCACCCATGCGAGTAAATCAACGATACGCTGATCTATCCCCTCATCTGTTCCGTCGGGTCCCCCTCGTGACCCGTCACCGTCGTCCGCTGACATGTGTCCTCTCGGCGAGGACGTAACGGAGTAATTGGCAAAAATCCAACGCTCGCGGCGGTTACAGCAGCAGTGATTCGCAGAGCGCATCGACGCCCTCCGTCTCGCGGAGTCGCCGCTGGCGCTGTGCGCCCGATTCGGAGTCGTACAACTCACGGATACCAGTAACGCCGAGCCGGTCTGTCTCCCGATCGACGAGTTCGCCCAGCGACACCGTCTCATTGAACTCGCGGCCGAGCAGTTCCGCGTTCTGTCCGTGCCGTATCGCGCGCCACTTGTTCTCGTCGAGCAGTTCGCGACGGTGCCGATAGCCCGCCTCACCGTCCTCGTAACGGGCCGCGAGGTCCTCTACGAGCGCGTGGACGTATTCGGCAAAGGCGAGTACCCGCTGTGGATCGGACTGGCCGTCAGGCGTCCGCACCTCAACGGTCCCGTGACCGGAGTGGGGACGAACGTCGTACCAGAGTTCGCCGCGGTCGTTGATACTGTCCGTCTCCACCATCGTCTGCTCAAGCCGTGCGAACGTCTCGAAGTCGTCGAATGCCGTCGGGATGCCCGTGTTCGGGAGGTTCTCGAATATTTTGGCGCGAGCGGATGCCAGCCCAGTGTCGAAGCCGTTCCAGTACGGCGAGTTTGCCGACAGGGCGAGCATGATGGGGAGATACCACCGGAGTTCGTTGGCCACCCACGTCGCCTTGTCTGCGTCGTCCACGCCGACGTGAACGTGGAGTCCTGCGGTGGTATTGCGGTGCTGCGGGTACTGGATACGGTCGAGTTGTGCGCGGTAACGGGGTTTCTCAGCGTGATCAAGTTCGCGCCACTTCGCCAGCGGGTGGAGTCCCGCCGCCGCGATGCCAAAGCCGTGGGCCTCCGCATAATCGACGAGCGCCTCGCGGACGGCGTTGAGCCGATCTTCTGCCTCGGCGAGTGATTCACAAATTGGTGTCTGCGTTTCGATGACGCACTTGAATAATTCGTGGTCAAGCCGGCCCTCCAACAGTTCTGGCGGCTCGGACTCGTAGACGAGTTCGTCCGTGCCGGCGGTCGGCCGGCCATCTGCGTCGACAACATAGAACTCCTCCTCAATGCCGAGGGTGCCCATCCGATCGAAGGCGTCGGCCGACCCCAGTTCCATCGGCGGGG
The DNA here is from genome assembly GCF_042216475.1 of Halosegnis sp. Classification (NCBI taxonomy): domain Archaea; kingdom Methanobacteriati; phylum Methanobacteriota; class Halobacteria; order Halobacteriales; family Natronomonadaceae; genus Halosegnis; species Halosegnis sp. Next base: position 77,713 of record NZ_JBDGTV010000008.1, on the reverse strand, counting down.
AGTGTGCCCGCCGCGGGTAAAGCCGTTCCGCTACTCGTTGCCCCGGCGGCGTGCGACGACGCCAAGATGGTCCTCGTGGAACGGATTGAGTTTCCCCGTCTCAACCAGTTCGTATTCCTTGCGGAGCGTGTCGAGCGACTGCTCAAACACTGTGTCCGGAGCCGCGGTGACATCCTCCGAGCGAGCCTTGATAACCGCAACCAGTAGGCCACCCTCTGGGAGGAATCGAGCGTTAGCCGTTGCCACCTGTGCTTGCCCGCGCGTTGCCACGTCCTGTACCACGACGTCCACCGGCTCCACGACATGAGCGTACGTTTCGGGTTTGCGGGCGTCTTTCAAAAGAGGGAACAACCGGTCACGCGACTCAGCAACCTTGAGGAGGTCCCGGGCGGGGCGGGGTGCGAACTCGACGGCGTACGTCGGTCCTGCAAAGTCGGCGACGTGCGAAACAGTAGTCCCCGAAGCAGCGCCAAGATACAGCGTTGTCTCACCCCCTGATAGCGGCACATTGAAGTCGTGCTCGAACATCGCCCCCAGTTTCGAGCGGCGGGCATCCCACGCGCGCCAGCCGTCAGTGGTCGGCTCACCGTAGACGGGCTCACCGCGGGTCGCTAACCGCTCCTCGCCGTCGAACGTGCGCCGGTCAACGCCAACTGGCAGGTTACTCACCGCGCTCACCCTCTTCAGCACGGGCGTGGATGGTCGCCATCCGTTCCTCGAGTTGGCGCTCTATCTCGGGGTTGAACTCACCGCGGTAGTAGTCGCCCCGTGCCGCGATGGCAAGTTTGCCAGCCAGCGCGCGGGCAGCGCTCCCGCGGTCCTCCGGGCGCGTGCCGCGGACGTACTCGTGGACGTAGATGACGCCGTGTTTCGGCGAGGGGGCGTGCCCGCGCAGGTGGGCGAACAGTGCGTCCTCGGCGCCGAGCACCTGCACCGTCCCCGCGGGCTTCTTCGCTAGCGACTCCAGTCCGCCCGCCAGCGCGATGAGCCGCGCGGCCAGCACCGGTCCGGCGAGGTGCGCGAGGTTGGGCGCCACCTCCGGGGCGGCCCGCTCGACGTACGCCCGGAGGTCGGCCGCCTCCTCGTCGAGCGCCACGGCCCGCTCGGCCAGCGAGACGGCCCGCGCCTCGGCGGGGCCAGACGGCTCGCGGTCGGCCACCGCACGGGCGCCGTCGACGCCGGCCTCGACGCCCTCGAAGAGACTTCCCGCCCACTCGTGGAGCCGCTCGGCGAGTTCGTTCGCCGTCCGCTCGCAATCGTCCATCGCCCGGACCGCGTGGACCAGCTGGCGGTCGTCCGCGCGCTCAGCCTCGCGGACGGCCGCCCGGGTCGCCGCGATCGTCGCCGCCCGGAGCCGCTCGTAGTAGTCGTCGGCGTCCTCGGCGAAGCCCGCCTCGACGGCCCGTTCCGGCCAGTCGTCTGGGGTCTCCGCGCACCCGTCGCGTACCGCCGCGGCCGCGCTCCCCGAGTCCTCGGGATCGGCGTCGGCGAACCAGCCGCCGGTGTCCTCGCTCATGCCCGGGGCTACTCCCCCGACCCGTAAAAGGCGTTCTCGCCTACCCGTCCTCGGCAACCTGCTTGTGGTACTCGCCGGCCGTCAGCACCAGAGCGTCGGCGCCGTCGGCCTCGAAGCCGAAGACGCCCGCGTAGAAGCCGAGCTCAGCCGTCAGCGCCCGCCGGCGGGCCGAGGCCGTCCGGAAGCCGTGGCGCTCGTCGGGGAACTTGAGGTAGGCGTACTCCGTGCCGGAGTCGACGAGCGCCTCGACCAGCTGCTCGGCCTGTTCGGGCGGGACGACGCGGTCCTCGCCGCCTTGGAGGACCAGCAGCGGCGCGTCGATGCCGTCGGCATGCTCGGCGGGCGACCGGGCGTCGTAGGTCGCCGCAGCCGCCGGGAGCGGACCGACCAGCCCGTCGAGGTAGCGGGACTCGAACTTGTGGGTGTGCTCCGCGAGCGCACGCAGGTCGGCGACGCCGTAGTAGCTGGCGCCCGCGTCGAACGTCTCGTGGAAGGCGAGCGCGGCCAGCGTCGCGAAGCCGCCCGCGCTCCCGCCGCGTATCGCCAGCCGGTCCGGGTCGGCGTCCCCCCGGTCGGCGAGGTGGCGGGCGGCGGCCACGCAGTCAGCGACGTCGACGACGCCCCACTCGCCGTCGAGCGCCTCGCGGTACGCGCGTCCGTAGCCGGTCGAACCGCGGTAGTTCACGTCGACCACCCCGACCCCGCGGGTCGTGAAGAACTGCACCTCCGGGTCGAGGACGGGCCGCGCCTGGCTCGTCGGCCCGCCGTGGACGCGCGCAACGAGCGGCGGTCGTTCGCCGTCGGGCGCCCGCACGTCGGGGTTAGTCGGCGGGTAGTAGAGCGCGTGTGCCGCCGCGTCTCCCGACGGGAACGTGACGTGTTCGGGCACGGAGACGTACTCGTCTGCGACCGGCAGGTCGAACGACCGCCGGAGCCGCGTCACCGACCCACCGGGACGCCACCGGATTACCGTCCGCGGCGTCCGCGGCCCGCCGGCGACGGCCGCCACCGTCTCGCCGTCCGTCGCCACGCGGGGGTGGGGGTAGGCCGCGAACGGGAGATTTGCCGGCTCGAACGCGCCCGTCCCGGGGTCCAGCAGCCCGAGGTCGTCGGTGCCCTCGCGGTTGCGGACGGCGACCAGCCGGCCGTCCGAGAGCGGCGCGAGCGTCGCCAGCCCGAAGATCCACTGTGGCGTCCCATACTCAGCGGCCTCCTCGCGCACCGGCCGGACCCCCTCGTCCGTGAGCGCGTACACATTCCACCAGCCCGTCCGGTCGGAGACGAAGTAGAGCCTCCCGTCCGGCCCCCACGCCGGACAGAAGACGGACTCATCGGGGCCGCCGGCGACCGTCCGCTTGTCGATCGGTCCGTCGTCTCCGAGCGCGGCGACGGTGAGCCGCGTCCCATCCCACGGCATCTGCGGGTGGTCCCATACGGTCCACGCCAGCCGGTCGCCCGACGGCGACGGCCGGGGGAACGAGTAGAAGTCGTGGCCAGCGGCGATGACGCTCGGCTCGCCGCCGTCGAGCGGGACGGCGACCAGTTCGTTGACCGGTTCGCCGTCTGTGTCGTGGCGCTCGCGGACGGCGTAGAGCCGGTCGCGGACCGGGTCGGGCTGGACATCGGCGTAGCGGTGTGCCCGCGGCTCCGGCGGGGCAGGCGTCACCGGCGTCGGCCCGTCCGGACCGGTCCGGTAGAGCCGGCCGTCCTCAAAGCGGCTGTAGACGACCGTCCCGTCGACGACGGCGAAGTCGCCGCCGCCGTACTCGTGGACGGTCGTGCGGACGTCGTGGTCGTCGGGGGTAACGGGCGTCCCTTCCCGGAGGACGACCCCTCGCCCCCCCTCGCTCGGTCGCCGCTCCAGCCAGTAGACGCCGCCGTCGGCGACGGCCACGGTCCCGAAGTCGACGTGCTCTGCGGTGACCGTCTCGGCGTCCAGCGGCGACGGCCACGCGCCGTACGGCGTCTCGTCCATGCCCGCCGTTCGGCTACCCGTCACCTTGTAGTTGGGGTGGCTCGCGGGCGCGCACCTCGTAGTGGGTCGCCGTCTCCTCCCAGCGGACGAGCAGCGCGCGGGCCGGCTCGGGGACGTGGGCCCGCTCGGGGTCGGCGCCGGCGAACGCCTCGACGGCCGCACGCGAGTCGAAGTAGATGGTCGTCGCGAACGCCACCTCTTCGCCGGCCGCGCGCCGGCCGAGTTCGTAGCCGCGCAGTCCGTCGCCGGCCTCGCGGGCGAACCGGGGGAGCAGGTCGTCGGTCAGCAGGCGCTCGTAGGCGTCGGCGTCCTCGGGCGCGGTCCAGCCGCGCCAGTGGCGGGCGAGCACGCCCGTACTTCCGGCGCGACGGGCAAAACGCTAGCCGTCACCGCCCGGCGAGGTGGCGGGCGACGGCGGCGTCAACGCGGCCGGTCGTCACCATCGCGTCGTGGCCCCACCCGTCTAGCCGCTCGTGGCACGCGTCCAGTCCGCGGGCGGCGGCGGCGAAAGCCCCGTCGGTAAAGAACGGGTCGCGGGTGCCGCCGACGACAAGCGCCGGCACGTCAAGCTTCCCGAGCCACGGCGTCGCGTCGAACGCCAGCGTCGCGGCGATCGTCCGGCGGAAGTCCCGGTCCGGCGGGATGCGGACGCGGTCGAACACGCGGGCGAACAGCCCGCCGGCCGTCCGTGCGGGACCGGTCGCGACCGCGCGGACGCCCGCCCTGTAGACGCGGCGCCACTCGCCCTCGCGGGCCCACCGGTCCCACGTCGCCAGCGACTCGCGGCCGTGTCGCGATAGCCAGGCGGCCGACAGGCCGAGCGCGACCGACCGGACCCGCTCGTCCCGGCGGGCCAGCGCCAGCGCCGCGAATCCGCCCATCGAGACGCCCAGCACGTCACACGGACCGAACGCGTCGAGCGCGTCGCGGTAGCCGTCGGCCATCGCGCCGATGCCCTCTGGGACGCCGGGCGGCCGCGACAGGTAGTAGACCGTCCGCGGCGCCCCGGCCGCAGCGCAGGCGCGCGCCTGCCGGCGACAGTAGGCGACGAGGAGCGCGTCGAACCACGCCTGCTCGCGGGCGCGCAAGAGAGGGTCGTTGACGCCCGGCAGGACGACGAGCGGCGGCCCCTCGCCGTAGCCGACGTACGGGTGTGCGGCGGCGTGGCCAGCCCGTAGCCACTCGGCCCGGCGCCCGAAGTGCCCCGACATCGCCCGCCGGTTCGGCGCCGGTGGGGAAAGCGGCGGCGGTTTCGCCCCGCAGCCCGCCGACACAACCCTTATTCGCGGGCCTCGGCTACCCGCTCGCATGGATACAGACGCCGTCCGCGACCTGCTCCGGCAGGTCGAGGACCCCGACTTGGGTGACGACATCGTCTCGCTGGGGCTGGTGAACGCCATCGACATCGACGGCGACGTGGTCTCGGTCGACCTGGCCTTAGGGGCGCCCTACTCGCCGACCGAGACGGCGCTGGCCGACGAGGTGCGCGAACTGCTCACCGCCGAGGGACTGGAGGCGGACCTGACGGCCAACGTCGACCGCGGACTCGACCCCGACGAGCAGGTGTTGCCGGGCGTAAAGAACGTCATCGCCGTCTCCTCGGGGAAGGGCGGCGTCGGCAAGTCGACGGTCGCGGTGAACCTCGCGGCCGGCCTCGCGGATATGGGCGCCAGCGTCGGCGTGTTCGACGCCGACGTGTACGGCCCGAACGTCCCCCGGATGGTCGAGGCCGACCAGCAGCCGCAGGCGACGGCCGACGAGACCATCGTTCCGCCCGAGCGGTTCGGGATGAAGCTGATGAGTATGGCCTTCCTCGTCGGCGAGGACGACCCCGTCATCTGGCGGGGGCCGATGATCCACAAGCTCATCACCCAACTCGTCGAAGATGTCGAGTGGGGCACCCTCGACTACATGGTGGTGGACCTGCCGCCGGGCACCGGCGATACGCAGCTGACGCTGCTGCAGTCGGTCCCCATCTCAGGGTCGGTCATCGTGACGACGCCACAGGAGGTGGCGCTGGACGACGCCCGCAAGGGGCTGCGGATGTTCGGCAAACACGACACGCCGGTGCTCGGAATCGTTGAGAACATGGCGAGCTTCACCTGCCCGGACTGCGGCGGCGTCCACGATATCTTCGGGTCGGGCGGCGGCCAGCGGTTCGCCGAGGAGAACGAACTGCCGTTCCTCGGCTCCATCCCGCTGGACCCGGACGTCCGTGAGGGCGGCGACACGGGCCGGCCGGTCGTGCTCGACCCTGACAGCTCCACCGGCGAGGCGTTCCGCGAGTTCGCCCGCTCAACGGCGAACATGCAGGGTATCATCCACCGCCGCCGTACCGCCGGAAGATGACGAACCCGGTCGACCCGGATCCCGAACGGGCGCGGCTCCTCCGTGCGGTCGCCGAGGAGGTGCGGGGGGACAGCTCCGAGTCCGAGCAGGTGGCCGCGATGGTGTACCGCGTCTCGGACCTGTACGACCCCGACGAGGACACCACCCCCAGTGACGTGTACCGGAACATGCGGACCATCCTGCGGGTGACCGAGCGGGGAACGCTCGCCCGCGACCGGTCGCCCGACGCCCGCGAGTCGGACGCCGGGGGCGCTGGCGCCGAGGATGACCGAGCCTAACGTCGTCGCGCGGGCGGCCGTCGAGCGCGGGGTGGTAGAGTGTCCGCTCTGCGGCCGCCAGTTGGTCGACGTGGCCGCGGCTCTAGTGACGTTCGGCCCCAGCGAGGCGACGCCGTCGACGGCCGACGCCGTCGAGTGCCCCGTCTGTGAGGGCGTCTGCTTCATCGACGACTAAGCTGCGAGCCCTCGCCGTGTCACGGTGAGACAGGCAGCACGCCGGTTCGTGACCCTTAAGTGTCGGTGTCGAGTGCGTTCGTATGCAATCGATGCAGGGGACTAGGTCCCCGAGTCCGACGCGTCCCGACTGGGACCAACTGGGCGAGGATACACGACCGCGTGTTGCGGTAGCCAAGTGGCCCAAGGCGCTGGGTTGCTAACTCAGTGGCGTCATGCCTCCGGGGTTCGAATCCCCGCCGCAACGCTCGCAGAGACAGATACACATGAGCGCGGAAGAACCAGACACCGAGGCCGAGGGCGAAGACGAGGAGGACATCCGCTACTTCGTCCGCATTGGCCAGACCGACCTTGACGGCACGAAGTCCGTTGAGCGGTCGCTAATGGAGATGAATGGTATCGGCCAGCGAACGGCCCGCATCATCGCGAGAAAAGCAGATATCGACCGCCGGGCAGTCATCGGTAAGCTTGAAGACGAGGAAATCGACGGTATCGTCGAACTTGTCGAGGAGTACGCCGACGAGGTGCCCGAGTGGATGGTAAACCACCAAGACGGCTACTTCGACGGTGAGTCAACCCACGAGACCGGCAACGACCTGGAGATGGCGCGCCGGCGCGACATCAACCGGATGAAGATGATTGACTCATATAAAGGAGTCCGCCACAAGCGCGGGCAGAAAGTGCGCGGCCAGCGCACCAAGTCAACCGGCCGGACGGAGGGAACCATCGGGGTCAACGTCGAGGCCATCAAGGAACAGCAAGCCGAAGACGCCGAAGAGGGTGGTGAAGAGTAATGCCCCTCGGGAGCAACACCAAGGCCTACGAAACGCCGAACCACCCGTATCAGGGCGAGCGGATTGACGACGAGGCACGCCTGCTCGACACCTACGGGCTAAAGAACAAGGAGGAGCTATGGCGCGCCCAATCGGAACTGCGCGGTTACCGGCGTGAGGCCCGGAAGCTGCTGGGCCGCACGCAAGGTGATGCCGAGGCGGCAGCCCGCGAAGGTGAGGAGTTCCTCGCGCGGCTGAAGCGAATTGGCGTGCTTTCCGACGAGGAGAGTCTCGACGACATCCTGTCACTGGACGTGACGGACGTGCTCGAGCGGCGGCTTCAGACGGTTGTCTACCGGCAGGGGCTGGCTAACACGCCCGAACAGGCTCGACAGTTCATTGTCCATGGGCACATCCGCATGGAGGGCGCCCGCGTCGGTTCTCCGTCAATGAAAGTGGACGTGGCCAGCGAAGATACGATCGAGTACGAGGAGCGGAGTCCGCTCGCGGACGAACTCCACCCAGAGCGTGCCGGAGGTGATCAAGAATGAGTTCCGACGAGACGTGGGGCGTCGCGCACGTGTACGCCTCATTCAATAACACGATTATCACGGTAACGGATCTGACCGGCGCGGAGACCATCGTGAAATCCTCCGGCGGCACGGTCGTGAAGCAGAACCGCGACGAGGCATCGCCGTATGCTGCGATGCAGATGGCGGAGGCGGTTGCCGAGGAAATCAAAGCCGCTGGCATCACTGGGCTTCATGTCCGTGTGCGCGGGCCAGGCGGCAACCTGAACAAGTCACCCGGACCGGGTGCGCAGGCGACTATCCGTGCGCTCGCCCGTGCTGGATTAGAAATCGGCCGTATCGAAGACGTGACTCCCATCCCGCACGACGGCACGCGGGCACCCAAGAACAGCGGGTTCTGAGATGAGCGAGCAATATGAGGTTGAGTTCATCGAACGGGACGACCGTGCGGCGACATTCCTCGTCCGCGGTGTCTCCCCCGCCTTCGCCAACGGCGTCCGCCGGGCGATGCTCGCCGACGTACCCACACTGTCAATCGACGAGGTGCGAGTGGTGGAAAACTCGTCGGTGATGTTTGACGAGCAGATTGGGCTCCGACTTGGGCTGGTGCCGTTAACGACCCCGCCCGGCGAATTTGAAGAGGGCGACACAGTCACGCTCGCACTCGACGTTGAAGGGCCGGAGACAGCCTACTCGGGCGACATTGTCTCCTCGGACGACCAAGTCAAGCCGGCAGAGCAGAACGTCCCCATTATCGATCTAAAAGAGGGTCAGCGGCTTGAGATTGAGGCCGACGCCGTGATGGACACCGGGAAGAGCCACGCCAAACACCAAGGCGGCGTTGCAGTCGGCTACCGCCACCTTCAGCGGGTTGAGGTCGTCGGCGACAACGAAGCGTTCGAGCAAGCAGAGCCACATATGGTGCGGGGAGTTATCGAGGACGACGGCGAACTCGTCCCGGCAGAGTCGTTTGGCAACGACCTCACTAACCGTTACGAGGGGAAAGAAATCGAGGTGACGGACGTGCCCAATGCGTTCGTCTTCGACGTTGAGACAGACGGCTCGATGAGCGTCGAACAGCTCGTACTGGCTGCGGTCGATTCCATCCATGACCGCGCCGAAGAGCTTGAACAAGCCGTCCAATTATAGCAACATGACCGCGCGCACCCACCCACACGCATCCGTGTCCGCTCCGGCAACGCGCCGACGGGCCAGCGGCCTCGCGCCGTGCCGGCCGTCGGGCGTCGCGAGCGCCGGCTCCGCCGGCGGCGTCGGACACATCGAAAGCGTTAGGGCGGGCGCCGCGGTACCGAAGTACGCGCGCAGGGATAGCCAAGTCAGGTCAACGGCGCAGCGTTCAGGGCGCTGTCGTGTAGACGTCCGCAGGTTCGAATCCTGCTCCCTGCACTCGTTTCTGATGGAGAGTGATACCGAATGAGTAAGACAAATCCGAGACTCAATAGTCTCATCGCCGACCTCAAGGCGGCCGCCCGCGACGGCGGCGGCGACGTGTGGGCAGACCTCGCCGAGCGGCTCGAGAAGCCGCGGCGCACCCACGCGGAGGTCAACCTCGGTCGTATCGAGCGGTACGCCCGCGAGGACGAGACGGTGGTCGTGCCGGGCAAGGTGCTCGGCTCCGGCGCGCTCCGCAAGGACGTGACGGTGGCCGCTGTCGACTTCTCCGGCTCCGCTGAAACGAAAATCGAGGCCGTCGGTGAGGCCATCCGACTGGAGGAAGCACTAGAGAACAACCCCGACGGTTCCGACGTACGGGTGATCCGATGAGCACCGCCGAGTTCGACGCTGACATCGTCGTCGACGCGCGTGACTGTATCCTCGGTCGCGTCGCCTCGAACGTCGCCCAGCGCGCGCTGGACGGCGAGCGGGTCGCGGTTATCAACGCCGAGCGGGCCGTCATTACTGGTAACGAAGACGCCACGATGGACGTGTTCCGCAAACGCCGCGAGGTCGGCTCCGACCGCGGGCCCTACTATCCAAAGCGGCCCGACCGTATTTTCAAGCGGTCCATCCGCGGCATGCTGCCGCACAAGACGACGGACGGCCGCGAGGCGCTCGAGAACGTCCGTGTCTATGTCGGCGACCCCATCGAGGGTAACGCCGAGGTGCTGGAGGGGACGTCGCTGGACCGCCTGTCGAAGATCAAGTTCACCACGCTCGGGGAGATCTCCGAGCAGCTGGGTGCTAACGTCACATGGTAACGAACACCTCAGGAAAGAAGAAGACGGCCGTCGCCCGCGCAACTGTGCGGGACGGCTCAGGCAAGATCCGCATCAACAGCCAGCCTGTCGAGCTCGTTGAGCCCGAGAGCGCCCGGCTGAAGATGCTGGAACCGTTCCGTGTCGTTGAGGACGACCTCCGCGAGGATGTCGACATCGACGTCCAGATTAACGGCGGTGGCTTTGCCGGCCGGGCTGACGCGGCCCGGACGGCTATCGCCCGTGGGCTGGTCCAGCACAACAACGACGCTGAACTGCGGGACGCGTTCATGGCATTCGACCGCTCGCTGCTGGTCAATGACGTGCGCCAGTCCGAACCAAAGAAGTGGGGCGGCCCCGGCGCGCGGGCCCGCTACCAGAAGTCCTACCGCTAGGTGATTCACACATGATGGTCCCGGTCCGGTGTTTCACGTGCGGTAACGTCGTCGGCGAACACTGGGAAGAGTTCAAGAAGCGCACACGCGAGGGCGACGAGAATCCGAAGCAGGTTCTCGACGAACTTGGCGTCGAGCGTGCCTGCTGTCGTCGGATGCTCGTCTCGCACAAGGACCTCGTCGACATCGTGGCACCATACCAATGAAGACGGACAACCGCTACGAGAAGGCGCGCATCCTCGGGGCACGGGCCTTGCAGGTGAGCTACGGCGCGCCCGTGCTAGTGGACACCGACCAGACTGAGCCAATCCTCATCGCCGCCGAGGAGTACGATGCGGACGTGCTTCCGTTCACAGTGCGGCGGGGTGACGGCGAGTGACGCTCGTCACCGAGGTGCGGCTGCGGCGCGTACTCGACTCGCGGGGAGACCCGACCGTTGAGGCCGAAGTGCGCACGGAGTCGGGCGGCTTCGGCCGCGCGGCAGCGCCCTCTGGCGCCTCAACCGGCGAGTACGAGGCTGTCGAGCTTCCCGCCGAGGAGGCGATTGCGAAGGCCCGAGAACTCGCCGTCCCGCGGATCGAGGGACAGGTGTATGCGGGCGACCAACGGTCGATCGACCGCGCGTTGCGCGGCGCCGATGGTACCGACGACTTTTCGGCTATCGGCGCGAACGCAGCTGTCGCCGTCTCGATGGCGGCGGCGAAGGCGGGCGCAGACATGCTCGGCGCGCCGCTGTACCAGCATCTCGGTGGCGCTTTCCGCGGCGAGTCGTTCCCGACGCCGCTGGGTAACGTCGTCGGCGGCGGCGAACACGCCGCGGACGCGACGGACATCCAGGAGTTCCTCGCCGCGCCGGTCGGCGCACCCAGCGTCGCGGACGCAGTGTTTGCCAACGCGGCTGTCCACGAGACGGTCGGCGATCTACTCGCCGAGCGGTCGATTCCGGCCGCGAAGGGCGACGAAGGGGCGTGGGCACCAGCCATCGACGACGAGGAGGCGCTGGCCATTGTCTCGACGGCTGTCGATCAAGTAGCAGACGAGGTCGGCTTCGAGATACAGATGGGTCTTGACGTCGCCGGCGCGGAGCTGTTCGACGGCGAGGCGTACGTCTACTCCGACACGACCCGCACGCCGGCCGAGCAGGTCGACTACATGGCCGAACTCGCGACCGACTACGGGCTGGCATACGTTGAGGATCCCCTCGACGAGGACGACTACGAAGGGTTCGCGGAGCTCACCGACCGGGTCGGCGACCGGACGCTCGTCTGCGGTGACGACCTGTTTGTGACCAACACCGACCGGCTGCGGGAGGGTATCGCGCAGGGGTCGGCCAATGCAGTTCTCGTGAAGCCAAACCAAATTGGGACGCTGACGGACGCGTTCGATGCAATCGAACTGGCGCGCAAACACGGCTACGACCCGGTCGTCTCACACCGCAGCGGCGAGACGGAGGATACGACCATCGCACACCTCGCCGTCGCCACCGACGCCCCGTTCATCAAGACGGGCGCGGTCGGCGGCGAGCGCACCGCGAAGCTGAACGAACTCATCAGAATCGAGGCAAACGCATGAGCGACAACGACGAAGGGCTGGAGACCGCCGACGAACTTGACGAGGAGCCGACGGAGGAGGCGCCCGTCGACGAGGGGGTCGTGGAGCCCGACGAGACGGACGAATCGGACGCGGCGGCCGCGGGCGACGGGGCCGACGACGAACCAGCAGTGCTTGACGAGGATGTCATGCCAGACGACGAGGCGGACCTCCTCATCCCAGTAGAGGACTACCTCGCTGCCGGGGCCCACATTGGGACTCAGCAGAAGACGAAGTCGATGGAGCGGTTCATCCACCGGGTCCGGACGGACGGGCTCTACGTACTGGACATCTCCCAGACCGATGACCGCATCCGGACGGCGGCATCGTTCCTCACGAACTACGACCCCGAGCAGATACTCGTGGCGTCCTCACGGCAGTACGGGCGGTTCCCAGCCGAGAAGTTCGCCGATGCTGTCGGCGCGCGCGCCCGGACCGGCCGGTTCATCCCCGGCACGCTGACGAACCCAGACTACGAGGGGTACATCGAGCCAGACGTGGTCGTCGTCACCGACCCCATCGGCGACTCTCAGGCGGTGAAGGAGGCTATCACGGTTGGCATTCCTGTCATCGCGATGTGCGACTCCAACAACACCACCTCAAACGTTGACCTTGTCATCCCGACAAACAACAAGGGGCGCAAGGCGCTGTCAGTCGTCTACTGGCTGCTGGCCAACGAGACGCTCGACCGGCGGGGTGCCGAGCCAGGCTACGCGCTTGAGGACTTCGAGACCGAGCTGTAACCGCGCGTCACTCTCCTCACCGTAGTTCCCGCAGGTATTCGTAGAGCAGCCGCTCCGGAAGCCGGTCGTGCCACTCTGCCGGTGATTCGACTGATTCGTTCGCCCGTGCGTCGAAGACGACGAGCGGCTGTGGCAGGGGCGGCCGGTCGGTCCCGTCGACAACATGACGGATGTGGACGTGCGAGAGGCCGGTCAGCGCGGGCGTCACCCCGTGCCGTCTCACCGCCGCCTCAGCACACTCGACATACTCTTGACCGGGCTGGAGCGACGTGCCCGGCTCGGCCCATCCCTCTTCTGTCTCGACAAGCAGGATACGGCCATCGGGGTCGCGCACCCACGCGGCGGCTCCGCCCGGCGAGTTGAGTGCCTCCGTCCGCTCGCGGAGTCGCTCGTAGTCGGCCATCGACACCTCATGGCGCTCGCGGACCACCTCTACGCGGCCATATTCGGCCGCCAGCGCAGAGAGGGTGCGGTCAAGGTGGCGGCGGGCGGCCGTAATTGACACGTTGACCTGTAGGGACGGCACCGGCTTAGTCCTCCCGCCCGCTGGACAGGACAGGCTTAAGCGGCGAGCGGGTTCACGGCCCGGTATGGAAACCTCGAGCGCCCCGGGTAAGGTGTATCTCTTCGGGGAGCACGCTGTCGTCTACGGGGAGCCGGCGGTGCCGTGTGCAATACAGCGGCGCGCGACGGTCAGCGTCGAGGAGCGAGCAGACGAGCGCATCCGCGTTGAGGCCGACGACCTCTCGCTGGATGGATTCACCGTCACCTACGGCGAAGATCCCGACGAAGCGGACGTCGACGTGCCGGGCGCACTGGTTGAAGCCGCTACCGGCTATGTCGACGGTGCCGTCGAGCAGGCGCGCGAGGCCGGCGGCGCACCAGACGCCGGCTTCAATGTCGAAATCAGCTCCGAGATACCGCTGGGAGCCGGGCTCGGTTCCTCGGCAGCGGTCGTGGTGGCGGGCATCGATGCGGCCACCCGCGAGCTTGGCGTCGAACTTTCGGCCGAGGAGCTGGCGGAGCGGGCATACCGAGTCGAACACGATGTCCAGGAGGGTCAGGCATCGCGGGCGGACACATTCTGCTCGGCCGTCGGTGGAGCCGTCCGCGTCGAGGGTGACGACTGCCGGCGGGTCCGGGACGTTCCCGAACTCCCGTTTGTGGTCGGCTACGACGGCGGCGCCGGCGACACGGGCGAACTCGTCGCAGGCGTCCGGGCACGGCGCGACCGCTACGGATTCGCTGCTGATACGGTCTCGGCCATCGGCGACCTCGTCAGACAGGGTACTCGTGCGCTCCGGGATGAAGATATCGCACAAGTGGGAGAGCTGATGGACTTCAACCATGGGCTGCTATCGGCGCTAGGAGTCTCCTCGCGCTCGCTGGAGGCGATGGTGTGGGCTGCACGAGACGCGGGTGCCACGGGCGCGAAGCTGACAGGTGCAGGCGGCGGTGGCTGTATCGTCGCGCTTGACGAGACGACGAGTACTCGCCACGCATTGGAGTACACGCCCGGCTGCGAGGCGGCATTCCGCGCAGAGCTTGATCCGGAGGGCGTCCGGCGTGTCTGAGCCGGTCGTGCTCAAACTGGGGGGGAGCGTGGTCACGGAGAAATCTACCCCCGAGACTATCGCCCACGACCAGCTTGAGACGTTGGCGGCCGATGTCGCGGCCTTCGACGGCTCGCTCGTTGTCATCCACGGTGGCGGCAGCTTCGGTCACCACCACGCCAGCGCCCACGGCGTCTCCCGTACCGAGGGGACCCGCGACGCTGCGGCCGTCCGGGCTGTCACGGGTGCGATGCGTGAACTAAACGATGCTGTCGTGGGGGCGCTCGCGGCCGCAGGGACGCCGGCCGTGCCAGTCCACCCGTTCTCGGTAGCGAGCCGTGACGACGAGGGGACGCTCTCGCTGCCAACGGGCGCAGTCGCCGGGATGCTCACAGCCGGATTCGTCCCTGTCCTCCACGGTGATCTTGTCGTCCATGCAGGCGAGGGGGCGACGGTGCTCTCGGGGGACGAACTCGTCACTGAATTGGCCAGGCGGCTGGATGCTGCTCGGGTCGGCGTCTGCTCGGGTGTTCCGGGCGTGCTTGACGAGGCGGGCGACGTCGTCGAGCGAATTGATTCTTACGAGGAAGTGGCGGCTGCACTGGGCGGAAGCGACGCCACGGACGTGACGGGCGGGATGGCGTCGAAAGTGCGGGAACTGTTGGCGCTGTCGGCGCCAGCGTACGTCTTCGACGCGGATGGTGTGGGGCCGTTCCTCGCAGGGGAGTCACCGGGGACGCGCATCAACTGAGGCGCTCGACCCACGACGTTTTTAAGTCTGGCCGCGAAAGCGACAGCCAACCGAGACGCGGTCGCCCCGCCGGGGCGGCCGGCAATGCGGCCGCGCGTGCTGGGTGGCTATCTGGCCTGCCGGGCGACGACGGCCGCGCCGCGACTGTCGCGACGGGCGGCAGTCGCCGGTATTCGCCGGTCTCTCGCGTGGGTGACCTCTCCTCGGAGCACAACCATGGAAATTGACATCGCAACTATCGGCGGTTACGAGGAGGTCGGCCGGCAGATGACTGCCGTCCGCGCCGGCGACGACGTCGTCATCTTCGACATGGGTCTGAACCTGTCGAAGGTCCTCATCCACGACAATGTGGAAACGGAACGGATGCATAGCCTGGATCTCATCGATATGGGGGCCATCCCGGACGACCGGGTTATGAGCGACATCGAGGGAGACGTGCAAGCAATCGTGCCGACTCACGGCCACCTCGACCATATCGGTGCCATCTCGAAGCTCGCACACCGGTACGACGCGCCAGTTGTTGCCACCCCATATACCATCGAACTGGTGAAACAACAGATCGAGGGCGAACAGAAGTTCGGCGTCGAGAATGACCTGGTGAAGATGGAGGCAGGCGCACAGATGCAGATTGGTGACTCCGGCCAGGTGCAACTGGAGTTCGTTAACGTCACTCACTCCATCATCGACGCTATCAACCCAGTCATCCACACCCCGGAGGGCGCCATCGTATACGGGCTCGACAAGCGGATGGACCACACGCCAGTTATCGGCGACCCAATCGACATGAAGCGATTCCGCGAGATTGGCCGCGAGGGCGCGGGTGTGCTCGCGTACATCGAGGACTGTACGAATGCCGGCCGGAAGGGTCGGACGCCCTCTGAGTCGGTGGCGCGGCGCCACCTGAAGGACGTGATGACGTCCATGGAGGACTACGACGGCGGCATTGTCGCGACGACGTTCTCGAGTCACATTGCGCGGGTCACTTCACTGGTTGAGTTCGCCCGTGATATCGGCCGCCAGCCCGTCTTGCTCGGCCGGTCGATGGAGAAGTACTCGGGGACGGCAGAGCGGCTTGGATTCGTCGACTTCCCGGGCGACGTGGGCATGTATGGACACCGCAAGTCTGTTGATCGGACGTTCAAGCGGATTATGAACGAGGGGAAAGAGAACTATCTGCCCATCGTCACCGGCCACCAGGGAGAGCCACGCGCGATGCTCACCCGAATGGGCCGCGGCGAGACTCCATACGAACTTTCGGAAGGTGACAAAGTCATCTTCTCGGCACGAGTCATCCCGGAGCCGACCAACGAGGGCCAACGCTACCAGTCAGAGAAGCTGCTCGGCATGCAGGGCGCCCGCATCTACGACGACATCCACGTCTCGGGCCACCTCCGCGAGGAGGGTCACTACCAGATGCTGGATGCCCTTGAGCCGCAGAACGTCATCCCGGCCCACCAAGACATGAAAGGGTTTGCGCCGTACGTCGACCTCGCAGCGGACAAGGGGTACCAGCTCGGCCGTGACCTCCACGTCACCCGCAACGGTAACGTCATCAACCTCGTCGAATGAGCACGGAGGAGCGCGTCCGCGCCGCACTTGAGGAACGCCGGGCGGTGGTCAACGAGGCCATCCGCGATCAGCTCCCGGTCAAGCGGCCAGAGCGGCTCTACGAGGCTTCCCGCTACCTGCTGGACGCGGGCGGCAAGCGGCTCCGGCCGACCCTCTTGTTACTCGTTGCGGAGGCGCTCACCGATACCCACCCGCGTGACGAGTCATACCGCTCGTTCCCCGACCTCGGCGAGGAGCCGGTCGATGTGATGAGTGCAGCCGTCTCCATCGAGGTCATCCAGTCGTTCACGCTCATCCATGACGATATCATGGACGACGACGATCTCCGGCGAGGCGTCCCCGCGGTCCACCGCGAGTACGACGTCGAGACGGCTATTCTCGCGGGGGACACGCTCTACTCAAAGGCCTTCGAGTGTATGCTCGCGACGGACGCCCCGCCCGAGCGGGAGGTCCGCGCGCTTGAAGAACTCGCCACCACTTGCACAGAGATCTGCGAGGGCCAAGCCTTCGACGTCGACTTCGAGCGGCGACGAGACGTGACGACCGACGAGTACCTAGAGATGGTGGAGCTGAAGACCGCGGTACTGTATGCCGCGGCCGCCGCCATCCCCGCCATCCTGCTGGGGGCCGACGAGGCGACCGTCGACGCGCTCCACGGCTACGGCATCGATATTGGCCGCGCCTTCCAGATTCAAGACGACGTGCTCGACCTGACGACCCCGTCCGAGACGCTTGGCAAGCAGCGCGGCTCAGACCTCATTGAAGGGAAACAGACTGTCGTGACGCTTCACGCTCGCGACCACGGCGTCGATGTCGATGGGCTTGTTGCCACGGACGATCCCGGGGCCGTAACGGAGGCGACCATCGAGGACGCGGTCGCCAAACTTGAGGCGGCTGGCTCAATCGACTACGCCCGCGACTTGGCTGACGAGCTGGTCGCCTCGGGGAAGGCCCGGCTCGAACGGCTCCCCGACAACGAGGCACGCGCGCTGTTGTGTGACATCGCCGACTACCTCGTTGAGCGGGAGTATTAGTCATTCCATCGCAAGCTGGGTGAACTCAATGTCGTTGGCTTGCATGTACTCGCGGAACTCCGCGACCATCGGCGGGAGCGCGCCGAGCACGCCTCGGTCGAAGGAGACGACGACGACTTCGTCCTCGATAAACCCGGTGAAAAGTATCATCTCGCCGGCCACTTTAATGAGCTGGGTCACCTTGCCGGCGTTGAGGGCGGCCTCGTATCCCTCCTTTGCAACCAACTCTAACAGCTCTTTGTCGACGGCGTCAGCCTTCTCGTCGCTCCACTCGAGATCGTCGCGGGCGTAGAGGATGGACTGCTCGCGGCTGTCAGGGTCCGCGCGGATGAAGAACCGCAGCTTTTCGCCCGCGTGCTTTGAGACGATGTCGGACATGTTGTCTGCATAGCCCATGTCGGGTCACCCGTCAGGACAAACAAAATGCTGGTGGGCCTGGCGGCTTCGGGGCCCCGGCTGAATCAGGAGCCTTTTCGCCGCGCCGCGCCCACTCCCCAGTAATGGACGACGACCTCCGCGAGCGGGTCGAACGCGAGGCCGAGCGGGCCGCGCTGTTCAACGCGCTCAAGCACGATAGCGACGCGCAGGTAGGCGCCATCATAGGGCCGCTGATGGGCGACAACCCTGACTTCCGGCCCTATGGAGATGAGATACCGGGTGTTGTCGCGCCGGTGATTGAGCGAGTGAACGAGCTCTCGACGGACGCGAAACGCGAGCGGCTGGCCGAACTCGACCCCGACGCTCTGGCGGAGCTCGATGCCGACGACGAGACGGACGGCCACGACCTGCCGGAACTGCCGAACGTTGAGGACGGCGTAGTGATGCGAGCGGCTCCTAACCCCAACGGGCCGTGGCATATCGGCCACGCGCGGATGCCCGCGGTCATCGGCACCTACGCGGAGCGGTACGATGGCTCCTTCATTGTCCGGTTCGACGACACGGATCCGGAGACCAAGCGGCCCGACCTCGACGCCTACGACGCCATCCTCGAGGACGTCGCCTACCTCGGCTTCGAGCCGGACGAGGTCATCCGGGCTAGTGACCGGGTTGAGACGTATTACGAGTACGCCCGCGAACTTATTGATCGCGGGGGCGCATACACCTGTACCTGTCCGGCCGAGGAGTTCTCGGAGCTGAAGAACGCCGGTGAGGCATGCCCACATCGAGAGAAGGAGACCGACGTCGTCGCAGAGGAATTTGAGGCGATGGTAGACGGCGAGTACGACGCCGGCGATATCGTCCTCAGGGTGCGGACGAATATCGATCATAAGAACCCCGCCCTCCGTGATTTCGTGGCGTTCCGGATGGTTGACACGCCACACCCCCGCGAGGTCGCGGCTGACTACCGCTGCTGGCCGATGTTGGACTTCCAGTCGGGCGTCGACGACCACCTCACCGGCGTCACCCACATTATCCGTGGTATCGATTTGCAGGACTCCGCGAAAAAACAGCGGTTCGTCTACGACTACTTCGGCTGGGAGTACCCCGAGGTGATTCACTGGGGCCACGTCAACGTCGACGCCTACGACGTAGCGCTGTCAACCTCTACGCTGAAGCAGAAGGTCGCAGCCGGTGAGTACGACGGCTGGGACGACCCGCGCGCCCCCACCCTGAAGTCGCTACGCCGCCGTGGCATCCGAGGCGAGGCCGTCGTGAACGCGATGGTTGAGCTCGGTACCTCCACCTCCGACGTCGACCTGCCGATGTCGAACATCTATGCGCACAATCGTGAGCTTGTCGACGACGAGACAGACCGCGCGTTCGCCGTTCGCGAGGGCGTCCGGTTCGAGCGGACCGGCGGCCCCGACGTGGCGCATCCTCCCCTTCACCCCGACTACCCTGATCGTGGCGAGCGAGAGATTCCTGTCGGCGAGGCCGTCTTCCTTGAGCCTGCGGATGTCCCGGACCCCGGCGAGCGGGTGTGGCTCAAGGGATACGGCCCATTTGGTCGCGAAGGCGACCGACTCGTTTATACCGACGAGTCGATTGAGGTGGTCCGCGAGAAGGGCGTTCCAGTCGTCCACTGGGCGCCCGTTGAGGCCAGCGTCTCTCTCCGACTCCGGACGATGGACGGCGACGTGGCCTGTTTCGCAGAGCCGGGCGTCCACGAGTATGAGCCCGACGCGCTGCTTCAGTTCGAGCGGGTCGGTTTTGCCCGCGTTGACGAGCACGCCGACCGCGAGACGGTGTGTTACTTCGCACACCCCTGACGAGGCGACGACGGACGTTGCCGGTGTTGCCTCGGCTGAGTAGCGCGAGTGTCCTCGCGTTCGGAACCATATTTACGTTCTCGGGCCGGACTAGCTGGCATGGCAATCGACCCGCAGTTCGAGGAATCGCGCGAGGTGGTCGAGGAGCACGACGGCCACCGGGTGTGGGGGCCGGTCAACGAACCGGAGGAGCTCGGGATCCACGGCACTCACGTGGCTGTCGACTTCGATATCTGTCTTGAGGATGGCGCCTGTTTGGAGGACTGTCCTGTCGACGTGTTTGAGTGGGTCGACACGCCGGGACACCCGGAGTCGGAGCGGAAGGCAGACCCCGCCAACGAGTCGCAGTGCATCGACTGCATGCTCTGTGTCGATGTCTGTCCGGTCGACGCAATCGATGTCGACCCAGCTCGGGAGAACCGCCTTTAGTCGAACCGATCGGCCTCTATCCGCGCGACTGACGTCCCATACTCCTCGACGAGTGTCCGCATGGCGTCCGTGAAGGCGAGCGCACACTCTCGCTTGGAAACGAAGCCGAACTCGTCGGCGACGACGGACCACGGCTGCGCTTGGAGCGCCTTCCGGACGAGCAGGTGTGCGTCCCGTCCTTCGAGTGTTCCGTCAACAATTCCCCGGAGCGCGAGCCGCCTGAACGGTCGCGGAGAGAAGTCGTAATGACCTGGCCCGTAAGCAGCCGCCGCGACAACCCGCCACTCTCTGTCGGTCAGGTCTAGGTCGACAGTGCCCGACGTGGCCCGCAGCGCCGCTGCAACGACGCCTGGGTCGCAGTCGTTTAGCCCGTCGGTGAGCACGGCGCCAATACGCCGGCGGAACCAGTCGCCGTTTCGGTCAAGCAGCGCCTGTCCCTCATCGGTGAATGGGCGCACCAGCAGCGCGGAGTACTCGCCGGAGCTATCGTTGCGAGTCGTAGAGAGATGGACTGTCTGATAGCCGGCTTGGGTCCAGAACGACAGTAGGGGTGGCGTTGCGCCGAAGCCAACTCCGAGATAGTCGAACGGGCCATCTGCCCGGCGGTGACGGCGCTCCAATGGGTCTGGATGGGCGTCGTCGCCAACCGCCAGTGGTCGGTCGTCCTTGGGGCCGAATTCGCTGGCGACGGCCGACAGCAGTTGGGTGCCGAGCCCCCGCGACCGGACCGCCTCGTGGACCGCAATCCGGACGACCCGGAGTCCGCGGGGAGCAGCCGCTTCCAAATCCCGGAGCTGTGATGTGAGCACGTCCGGCAGCATGTTGCCGCGGACGTATTCGCCTTCATACATGCGCTCGCGTCGCTCGGCCGACAAGTCGCCCTCCCACGCGAGCAGCGCGACGCCGACGACGTGGCCCTCGTGGCAGAGCCCGCGCACGGTGACGTTCGGCGCATCTAGCAATCGTGCGAGGTCGTCAGGTTCCGTCCGGTAATGTGCGGTTACAAGCAGGCCGAACGCCTCCCGAAGCAGGTGCTCGTCCGTTAGGAGTCGGTCTGGTGGGAACCTGACGTACCGGGCCGTCTCTGCCGTTGCATCCGCCACGAGCTGTTCGGTCGGCGGGCTGGCGTCGAACAAAAGCGTGCGAAACGCCCACACCTCAACGGGATCACCGCCGGCGTATCGGATTGGCTCATCCAGCTGGACCTCCGTCACGGTTCGGTCGCTTGCTTCCAGGCGGTCACGGAAGCGCACGTCGAAGCCGCGGCCGGCTCCTTCATAGCCGTGGGCTGTCGTCGCGAACGCCACGGGCGTCTCTCCACCAGCAAACGCCTCTAGCAGCCGGACGGGAATGCCTGCAGCCTCGTCGACGATGATGACGTCCGCCGCCAGCTCAACGGCAGCCGGCGGCTTTGCGAACCGGATACGGCCGCCGTCCGCCGCGGTAACTGGGTGATTGCTAGGCCGCTGGGAGAACGCCCCGAGTGTACGCAGCGTCGCGGCTCCGCGGTCGAACACCTCCGTGGCATTGCGGTAAGTGGGTGCTGTAACGAGCACGTCCCGCCCCTCGGCGGCGAGCGCACCGGCTGCCAGCCCTGCCGCGGCCGACTTCCCACGCCCCCGATCAGCCTCTACGACGACAGCCGCGCCCGACTCGGTGAGCCTCTCCAGCGCGTGGACTGCCTCCATCTGGTCGCGGGTGCGGCAGGCCTCGTAGACGGCTGCTGGGAACGCGCCGTCGGGTACTGCCGGGGCGGGGGTCGGTCGGCGTGGAGCCGGGTCTGTCAGGCCGTCCGACTCCCACGTCTTGGCGTCGGCGTCGCGGACGGCGACACCGCGGTGGGCCTGGACCAGCCGGATGAGTCGTCGGCGAAATCGCCCCGTCACATCCTCGATGCCGAAGGGCGGAACCGCCAGCCGCTCGTCGAAGGCGTCACGACGGTCCGGCCACTCCTTGAGCGGTGGCGCCAGCATGAGCAGGAGGCCGCCGCCATCCACGGCGCCGACGGCTCGCCCCAGCGCGTTTGGACGGCACTCATCGTGGCAGTCAACGACCACGGCGTCGCGGGTACGTCCGAGCAGTTCACCTGAACGAGATAGGGGCAGGTGCTCGCCGGGACCGATGTCTGCCTCCGTGAGGTAGGTAGTCTCGCTGCCGTCGATATTGGCGGTCGCCAGCGCTCGGCGCGCGACCCGATAGCAGCGCTCGCGGGCGCCGTGGACCACAAGTGCGCGCCGCTCGTTGGTCGTGCGCGCCTCAGCAGCGAGCGCGCGCGCCGTCTCCTCCATGTCAGAGCGAAACCCCGGGCGAGAAAGCCCCTTTCGGTCGTCAAAACCGCCAAGTGGCCCCCCTTGGAACGGGGGGTATGGAAACACGACAGTGGGTCCTTGACTCGCGACCAACCGGCGAACCGACGGCCGACAACTTCCGGCTTGAGACGACCGAACTCGGGGACCCGGACCGGGGTGAGGTGCTCATCCGCACACTCTACCAGTCTGTAGACCCGTACATGCGCGGGCGGATGCGCGACGCTGAGAGTTATGCCGACCCTTGGCAGGTGGGCGATCCGATGCGGGCCGGCGTTGTTGCCGAGGTTGTTGAGTCGCGCCACCCCGAGTTTGAGCAGGGCGACGTGGTCCAAGGCGAGAGTCTCTATTGGGCGGAACATGCCGTTGTTGACGGCGACGACCTACGGGGTGTGAACCCTGACCTCGCGCCGGTGTCAACGGCGCTCGGCGTGCTTGGGATGCCTGGCGTTACCGGCTATTGGGGGCTGCTCGATGTCGGCAATCCCAGCCCCGGCGACACAGTGGTGGTGAGTGCGGCTGCCGGCGCGGTCGGCAGCGTTGTCGGCCAGGTGGCCCGCATTGGTGGCTGTGAAGTAGTTGGTATCGCCGGTGCCGATGAAAAGACGGCATGGCTCACAGAGGAGCTAGGGTTCGACGCCGCCATCAACTACAAAACGGAAGACGTAGCCGCACGGCTCGGTGAATTGACCGACGGGATTGATGTCTACTATGACAATGTCGGCGGCCCGGTGACGGACGCTGTGTGGGACCATCTGAACGTGCGCTGTCGCGTCGTTGTCTGCGGCCAGATTGCTCAGTACAACGCGACAGAGGTGCCCACGGGGCCTCGAAAGCTGGCGAAACTCATCGAGACGCGTGGACGCGTTGAGGGCGTGCTCGTGCGTGACTACGGCCCTGAGCAGTGGGGGGAGGCGCTCCGACAACTCGGCGCATGGATACATGAGGGGAAACTTGACTATCGCGAGAATGTCGTCGACGGGTTCGAGAACGCCCCAGACGCGTTCCTTGGGCTGTTTGAGGGCGTCAACGTGGGCAAGCAGCTCGTGAAGGTGGCCGACCCCGAGTACGCGGCGCTGTGAGCGTGCCAGCCGGCCGCACGGCCGGCCGCGTTCAAACACGCTTTTATACGGTCGTTTAGTAGAACTGGTACAGCCGGCGCGCGGTTGTGACACCCCTAGCCAAGGATTAACGCGGTACGGGCAACTGTGCTGCAGACCCACTCGGGTCGGAGGCGGGGGGGAGCGAGCCAGCGCGCCGGAGGTGACCACACACATGCCAGTTTACGTAGACTACGATGTGCCCGCAGATCTCGAAGACGATGCCATCGAGGCGCTCGAGGTTGCCCGGGACACCGGTTCGGTAAAGAAGGGAACGAACGAGACGACCAAGGCCGTCGAGCGTGGTAACGCGCTGCTCGTCTTCGTCGCCGAGGATGTTGAGCCCGAAGAGGTCGTGATGCACCTCCCAGAGCTCGCGGACGAGAAGGATGTCCCGTACATTTTCGTCGAGACACAGGATGAGATCGGCCGCGCGGCCGGCCTATCGGTCGGCTCCGCCGCCGCCGCCATCACGGACGCCGGCGAGGCCGTCACTGACGTCGAGGATATCACCTCGAAGATCGAGGAGCTCCGATAGACCGATGTCCGCCGAAGAGGAAGCGAACGACGCCACGCCCGCTGAGGTCATCGAGGTCGTCGGTAAGACTGGGATGCACGGCGAGGCGATGCAGGTGAAGTGCCGCATCAAAGAGGGCGAGAACCAGGGGCGCATCATCACGCGGAACTGTCTCGGCCCCGTCCGGGTCGGTGACATCATCCAACTGCGCGAGACCGCCCGCGAGGCGGACGCTATCGGTGGTCAGTAATGCCTCGAACACGTGAATGTGACTTCTGTGGCACGGACATCGAGCCCGGAACGGGCACGATGCTCGTGTTGAACGACGGCACGACACACCACTTCTGCTCCGCGAAGTGCGAGAAGAACACGGATCTCGGCCGCGAGCCCCGCGACGTCGAGTGGACCGAGGCCGGCCAGCGGGCCGGCGACCGCCGGGCGGCCGCACAGGCCGAGGCGGACGCCGAGCGCGCCGAAGCGGAGGCTGAAGAAGCCGAGGCAGAGGCTGAAGAAGCCGAGGCAGAGGCTGAAGCCAACGTGGAAGCCGAAGCGGAAGCCGACGAGACCGAAGCGGAAGCCGAAACGGAGGCAACCGACGCTGATGCCGAGGAGTCGGACGAGGATGAGGACGAGGTTGAGCAATGAGCCACGATGAGCGCACGTTCGTGATGGTGAAGCCGGACGGCGTCCAGCGCGGGCTCATCGGCGAGATTGTCTCCCGGTTCGAGCAGCGCGGGCTCAAGCTGGTTGGCGCGAAGTTCATGCAAATCGACGAGGAACTGGCCCACGAGCACTACGGCGAGCACGAGGGGAAGCCGTTCTTCGAAGGGCTCGTCGAATTCATTACCTCCGGGCCCGTCTTCGCGATGGTCTGGGAGGGCGCCGACGCCACCCGGCAGGTACGCAAGATGATGGGCGAGACCGACCCCGCCGAGTCACCCCCCGGCACAATCCGGGGTGACCTTGGGCTGGACCTTGGCCACAACGTGATCCACGGCTCCGACCACGAGGACCCCGGCGCCAACGAGCGGGAGATCGAGCTGTTCTTCGACGACGAGGAGCTGGTCGACTGGGAGCTCGACGCCGCAGATTGGGTCTACGAGTAGCTTAATCCTCGTTCTCGACCGTCGGGTCGTGTCGCTCGAACCAGTCGAGCAGCGTCTCCAGCCGATGAATCGCGCGGTCGGGATCGCCGACGTTGTGGTTTTCCTCCTGGTAGACGACGAGCTTCGCGGGCACGTCCTGTTTCTTAACGCTAAGATAGAGCTGTTCGGCCTGCGTAGGGGGACAGCGCCAGTCTTGCTCGCCCGCGGTGATGAGCATCGGCGTCGTCACCTGGTCGACGCGCGTGATAGAGGAGATGTCGCGGTACGTCTCTTGGTTCTCCCACGGCAGTCCGAACTCGTCCTCGTCGTCGGCGGGTCCGACGGTCAGCGCGACGTCCCGCTCGCGGGCCGCGAGCACGCCCAGTCGGTCGCCCTCGGGCCCTCAGACGGGGGAACTCGCGTCGGAGGCCCGCGTCAGCCGGGTCGGCGCGCGGGAGCCGTCCGTCGGGACGACGAAGACGGAGCTGTGCCGCTGCTCCTCGCGCTCGCCGTCGGGCGACAGCGCCACGTCCGTGACGCCGGTGTACTCGTAGATGGCCTCCGGGGTCAGTGTCGTCATACGTCCGCGTGGGCCAGCCGCCACTAATGTCTCCCGGGTCCCGGCGTAACCGTCTTGCTCGACGGGCCCGCGGGGCCGACATGGACCTGACGGACGCGCTCGCGGCCGACGGTATCGTCTGTGCGGTCGGCGCGGGCGGCAAGAAGACGGCGATGGCGGCGCTGGCGGCCGCGAGCGACCGCGCGACGGTCACCGCGACGGTGCGCATCCCGAAGGCGTTCGCCGAGCGGCCGGAGATCCACCGGCTGGTCGAGACGCCCGACCCTGCGGGGGTCGTCGGCACCAACGACGCGTGGCCGTTGGAGGTGGTCCCCGGCCCGGCCGACGAGTCGCGCCACGCCGGCTACGAGAACGACGTGGTGGCGGGACTGCGGGAGCCGGCGCCGGGGCCCGTCCTTGTCAAGGCCGACGGCGCGCGGATGCGCCAGTTCAAAGCGCCGAGCGACCGGGAGCCGCAGATACCCGCGAACGCCGACACGGTGCTCGCCATCGCCAGCGCCCGCGCGGTGGGCGAGCCGCTCGACGAGGAGGTCGTCCACCGGCCGGAGCGGGTCGCCGCAGTCACCGACCGGGCGGTCGGCGAAGAGTTACGGCCAGTTGACGTGGCGACGGTGCTGGCGAGCGACCGCGGCGGGATGAAGCGAGTCCCCGACGGCGCGACCGCCGTCGCGGTGGTGAACATGGTCGACGACGAGCGGCTGGCGGCAGTAGGTCGGGAGGTGGCCGAGGCTACGCTCGCTCGCTCGGACCGGGTGGACCGCGTCGTGCTCACGCGGCTCGACGAGTCGCGCGTCGTCGACGTCTATGACTCCAGCCGGTCAGCGTAGGCGTCGAATGCCGCGCGGGTGTCGAGACTCTCGAAGGAGTCCAGCGAGCCGCGGGCACGCAGCTCTTCGCGCTCGACGACGACCCAGTCGAGATGCTCCAGCGGGGCGATTATCTTCCGCTCGCCGGCCGCCAGCGCCCGCTCGCAGGCGTCGGCCATTGCGCTCGCGTGGTAGACGGCGTGGGTCGTTGCGTACCACTCATCAGGCCGCGGGACGGCCGCGTCGTGGCCCGCCGCCCGCTCGAAGCAGAGTTCGACCAGCGCCGGGTCGACCAGCGGCATGTCGCAGGCAGCAACGAACGCGTACTTGGCGTCGGTCGCGGCGACTCCCCGGCAGGCCGTCCGAATGCCGGCCATCGGCCCCTCGTCGGGCTCCGGGTCCTCGGCGTAGTTGACGGGCAGCGAGAGGCCGGCGAGCGCCCGTTCGATTGCCGCCCGCTGGTCGGGGCGACAGTTGATGACGAGCGTCTCCGTCACCGCGGCGAGTCGCTCTGCGACCCGGCGTATCATCGGGACCCCGGCGAGTTCGGCGACGGCCTTGTCGGCGTCGCCGAACCGCGTCGACCGCCCCCCCGCGACGATGGCTCCAGCGCGCACGCCCGCACTCACCGTTCGTTCGACATATGGCTGTCGCCCCCTGCGAGTGGTGTCACCGGACTATCGGAAACGCTTATAGCCCGGTTTCCCCTTCCTCGGACGAATGCGCTCCGCACCCGACCGCGCCCTCCGGGTCGACCTCACCGACCGGTCGGTGACGAGCGAGCCGGTGCCGGAGGAGTGGCTGCGCCGCTACCTCGGCGGGAAGGGGCTCGGCGCCCGCTACCTGCACGAGGAACTCGAGGCCGGCGCCGACCCGCTCGGCCCGGAGAACCTGCTGTGTTTCGCGCTGGGGCCAGTGTCGGGCCTGCTCCCCGGCGAGACCCGCTATGCCGCGGTGACCAAGTCGCCGCTCACGGGCACGTTCCTCGACTCGTACGCGGGTGGGGAGTTTCCCGAGACGCTCGTCGGCGCGCTCGGCGACCACCTGCTGTTGCTCGTGGAAGGGGCCGCCGAGGAGCCGGTCCGCATCGTACTCGCGGACGGGGACGCCCGAATCGAACCAGCGGAGACGTGGGGCGCGGACGCCGCAGAGACGTGTCGCGCCCACGACGGCGCCGTGGCGTGTATCGGGCCGGCCGGCGAGGCGGGTGTCTCGTACGCCACCATCGCGTCGGGGCCGAACGCCGACCACCACGCCGGCCGCGGCGGCGCCGGCACCGTGATGGGCGCCAAGCGGCTGAAGGCCGTCATCGCCCACGGCGCGCCGCCCGACGACTTGGCGGAACTGCGGGCGGAGTACGAGCGCCGCTACGCGGAGGACGCCACCGGCCGGTGGCTCGCGGTCAGCGACACGCTGGAAACGGTCGACTTCGCCGACGAGGCGGGCGTGCTCTCGAGCCGGGGCTGGTCGGACCGCGGCTTCGACGGCACCGACGAGGTGGGCATCGAGGCGGCCAGGGCCGCCGCTCACGGCCGCGAGCGTGCTGACGCCCCCGTCGAGGGCGGGTTCCGCGTCGCGACAGAAGCGGGCGAGACGGTCCCCCGGGGCGCGACGGCGATGACGCTCGGGGCCGGCCTCGGCATCGACGACTTCGACGCTGTCGCCGAACTCGGCGAGGTGTGCAATCGGCTCGGGATGGACCTTATCTCCGCGGGCAACGCCGTCGCGTGGGCCGCCCGCGCCAGCGAGGCGGGGCTGCTCGCGGAGTCGTATGCCTTCGGCGACCCGGAAGGGGCCCGCGCCCTGCTGGAGGATATCGCCGCCCGCCGGGCGCCGCTGGGGGACGCGCTCGCCGACGGCGTCGCTGTCGCGGCACGCGAACTCGGGGGCGAGGGGCTGGTGCCGACGGTGAAGGGGATGGAACTGCCGGCCTACGACCCCCGCGGCGCCGCGAGCATGGCGCTCGCGTACGCCACCTCCGACCGCGGCGGCTGTCACCGGCGGGCCCGCCCCGTCGAGCGGGAGCCGTTCGAGGGACCGTTCACCCCGGCGGAGGCGGCCGCGGCCGTCGTCGACGCGCAGGATACCCGCTCCGTCCGGTGGAGTCTCGTTTCCGATGACTTCGCCGGCGAGACGTTGCGGGACGACGGCGCCGAGTGGCTGGCGGCCGTCGGCGCCCCCCACGACGACCTGGCGACGACCGGCGAGCGGGTGTGGAACCTCGTCCGGCTCTTCAACGTCCGCGAGGGGTTTGCCCGGGCGGACGACCGGCTGCCGGACCCCATCGACGCCGACAGCCTCGACGCCGACTTCGACGCACTGCTGGACGCCTACTACGACGCCCGCGGCTGGGACGCCGACGGCGTCCCGACCGAGGAGACGCTTGCGCGGCTCGACATCGCACATCTCGACACCGCATGACCGACAGCATCGATCTCGACGAACTGGAGGGACAGGACGACGACGAGCCGGCGGTCAACCCCGGCGACTGGCTCTGGAAGGAGGACGGCGACGCCGACCCCGAGGAGACGCCCGACGCCGACGGCGGCCTCACGGGCGAGGACCTCGGCGACCGGACGCCGCGGGTCCCGAAAGAGACCGACGGCAAACCCGTCGGCATCCCCGCCAAGCAGGGCGGGGCCGGCTCCGGCGTCGCGTCCGGCGTCCCGGAGGGAGGCGGGATGCCCGACGACGACGGCCCGGACGCGATGCCGGGCGCGCCCGAGGGGGAACCCTCGGAGACGCCCGGCGCGCCAGACGCGGGCGGCGGCGCGTCGCTCGCTGACGTGGCTGCGGGCCCCGACGGGTCGACGCCCGGCGTTCCCGGGGATGCCGACGTCTCGGGACCGGTCGGCTCCGGGAGCGCTGGCAGCGGCCCGCACGGCGGCGACGCCGACGAGATGACGCTCGCGTTTACCTACCGTGCGGCCCGCGCGCTGGCGGACCCGCAGGCGGCCTGCCGGGACGCCGCCCGGTGGACGGACTGGCTTGGCATCGTTGGCGATGTCCCCTCGCACGCACTCAACAAGTTCCAGCGGCGCCACGCCATCGATTTGGACTTCTTCAACGGGTCTGGCACCCGGCCGACCGAGCGGCTCGCGCAGGTGGACGCCTCCTCGATGTTCTACGCGAAACGGCTAGTACTGGTCGGTCTGGCCGACGAGGCGGGGATGGAACCAGACGGCTGGGAGTTCCGGCCGCTGTCGGAGGCAGCCGAGAAGGCCGACTGGGACTACGATCCCCCCGAGTGACGGGGAAGGTTTAAGAGTCGGGGCTAACCACCTCACAGGTATGGCAGGCGTACTCAATACCGTGTACATCATCGTGGCCACGCTGGTGGCAGTCCTCGGCGTGCTGTTCGTGGCCAGCACAGACACGACGGAGTCAAGCCCCCGGTGGCTGGAGGTGGGCGCGGTGGCGACCGTCCTTGTCTTCCTGCTCGCGATGGGCGCCCAGTTGCTCGCCTGACGGGACGGCACAGTTTTATTACGGACCATCACACTACGGGAGACGAGGAGATTCCAATGAGCCTCCGAACCGCACTCCAGAACTCTCGCGTGCTCACGTTCGCTATCACCGCGGCCGTCCTGTGGCTGCTGTTGACGACACTGCAGGTCGCCGCGTCGTTCGACTGGCTCTCCGCCAGCGCGAGCGACTTCGTCGGACAGAACGCGCTGGGCGGCATCCTCGGCGTGCTCGTGATGCTCGTGCTCGTGGGGGCGCTGTTCACGCTGTACAGCGAACTGAGCGAGTCCGAGCCGGCACCCCAGTCCTGGCCGCCCTCCGAATGACGTACTACAGCTGTGAGGAGTGCGGCACGATGGTCGACCTGAACGCCCTCGAGGGTGAGATGCGCCGGGAGCACTGCCCCAGTTGCGAGGAGACGACCGTCTGGACGCCGGAGTTCGAGGCCGATGAGGGGGTGTCGCTGTGAGCCTCCGGTTCACCGTCAGCGACCGGCTCTACGAGGCCGCCGAGGAGTGGGCCGACGCCCGCTTCGAGGAGATCGACGACGCGCTCGCGACGAAGGTTGAGCAGTCGCTCCTTGAGATCGAACACCTCGTCTCCGGGGGCCACGAGGTGGCGTTTGAGATCGAGGGCCGCGACATCGTCTTCGACCCCTCGGATGAGACGGCCGGGTTCCTCGAGACGCAGGCCGACCGAGCGGGCATCGACGCCGAGACGGTGCTGAAGCTCCACGTCGACCTCTACGCGAACACGTTCCTCAAGGAGGCAAAAGATCAGGAGCGGCCGCCAGGCACCCCGAAGGAGTAGCCCCGGAACAATTAACTCCTCTCGCGTTAACGGAAGAGTTAGTATGTCACACCAGGACAGCGGTTGGAAACCGAAGGGCGTCACGAACAGCTTCGACGGCTACGACGTCTGGGACCACGGCGTCCACGCCAACGAGGTCAACGAGGCCGAGGTTGATGGCGACCTGAACCTGCTCGAGGAGTAGCTACCCCGACCCCGGGAACGCCCGCTCGTCGCGGGGCGGCACGTAGAAGTTCGCCCGCGAGCGGACCGTGATGAACTCGAGGATTCCGTTGTTTGTCCGGTCTGTTATCTGACTGCTCTCATCGCGTAACCACCAACCGTTCATCGCATCCCGCACTCGTTCGAAGTCCTGTAGTTCTCGCTGGAAGGAGAGGAATTCCGTACCGGCATGCCCACCGTCCGCAGAGTCGAAATCCCGGCGGAGCAGCCGCGGTTCGCCGTTCTCGTCTCGGGCGCGGGCAGCCTTCTCGAAGTGACCGACGACTCCCTCCTCAGCCGCGTGCTCTTCAACCTTATCGGAGAAGGGCAGCGATGGGTCCATGTCTATCTCTGAAGGCTCAAAGTCAGGGCCGAACAGCTGTGCTACCTGCTCGCTGGCCGGACGCTCCCACCATGAATCAAGCGAGAGCTGCAGTTGCGAGAGATGCATCGTCGTCCCGCCGGCCCACGGGCCGTCCCGGATGGTGACCCGCTCCTCAGTTGCCTGCGTTTCGCGGCGGCCCGTGCCGAAGCCGCTGAAGTTGGGGGCGCTCTCGGGCAGCGAGTCTGGAACGCCCTCGGCGTCGGCGTGTGCCGCGGGCAGCCCCTCGCCGAGAAAACCGGTACGACGCTCTGCGACCCGGAATACATCGCCCAGCCGGTCGTTGACGGGGTCGCCGCCGAGGTCGGTCCGCGACCGGAACATCGCGCTGTCGACGGCCGCTAGGTGCGAGGGGATGTCGCTCGCGAGTACGAGCGCGGCGTCGAACGCGAGCAGGTCCGGTGTGTCGACTCGCGAGAGCACCTTCGGGTGGCGGATCGGCGAGGCCTCCAACGCGTCCAGCCGCTCGAAGTAACCGCTGCCCCACGCCAGCGCGTGGAGCAGTCCGGAAGGCCGGTAGTCGTAGGCGGCCTCAAGCGTCCGCATCGCCCGCTCGACGGTCGCAGCGCTCTCCTTGGAGATGTCGGCCTCGAGTTCGAGCAGAAGGATTCGGTAGTGACGCGGCGGAACGTGGTTGCCGTGCGCGTCGGTGTGGAGCCGGTCGTTCCAAGCGTGCTGACTAGTCGGGAGTTCGGCGGCCAGCGGGTTGGGCGGCAGGTCCGCCGTCGGTGCCTCCGCACGCTGGGCGAGCAGGCGCGAACAGCCGGAGAGTCCGGCCGCGCCCGACAGCGCGGCGAGGTGGCGCAGCAGGCCGCGTCGGGATGCCATCGGTTGTCCGAGGGAGGCGTCGGCCGCACAAAAGGGTTGCTCGCGGGGGGCGCAAGTGTTTTGACGCTACTCGCCGTCTCTGAGCACGTGACTGGACCCGGGCACGCCGGCTCTGCGCCGAGTCTCCCCTTCCCGCCCGAGCTCGGGTGGGCGGTGCTCGGGGCAGGCCTCGTCGTCCTACTCGTCATCGGCTACGACGTCTACCGTCGCGAGTCGTTCGGGGTGAACGCCTGATGGCGACCGAACAGGGACGGGGGCGGTCTGTCGACGCCGCCAGCCTGCTCGGCTACGTGGAGCTGGCGGTGTACGCGCTGGCGACGCTGCTCGCGCTGTCGCTGCTCGTCGTCGGCACCGTCGCCGTCATCGCGGCGCTGAAGGGGACGTGGCACTGGGCTATCCACCTCGAGTCGACGGTGAGCTACATGGGGCTGTTCGTGAGCCGGCTGCTCGCGGTGCTGGTGCCGCTGTTCGCGGTGATGGTCCTCGGCCGGCTGGTGGTCGAGGATGCGTGACGTTTCCGTCCAGCCCGTTGAGGCGCTGGTGGCCATCTCCGTCGGCGGGCTCTGCCTGCTGGTGGCAGCCGTCGGCGGCCTTGCACTGTGGGCCGAGTACGTGGACACGTGGCGCTCCTTCTTCGTCCTCGAGCAGACACTCGCGATGGCCGCGCCCGCGACGACGGTCGTCGCTGCGCTCGTCGTCGTCGTTGGCGCTGTCGTCGTCCTCCGCTCTGGCTAAACCATCTGTGCGACGAGTTCGTCCTCGAACTCGACGATACCCTGACAGACGAGCGCAGCCGCGAGGAACAGCCCCTCGTCGGCTTCCGCGCGCATCTCCGCGACGAAGTCGTCGACCCATACGGAGAGATGCTCGTCGAGGAACACCCGCTCGAAGCCGAACGCCTCCTCGTGGCCGTGTCGCTGCTGGTCGATGAGATATCGGAGGAATGCGAGTTCGACGGCAATGAAATCGGCCTCTTCGGGGTAGTCCTCGGGGACCGACCAGCCGGCGGCGCCGTAGCTCGCCTCCACCTCCGCGAGTCCCTCGCCGATGAACTCCGTGTCCTCGCGGTAGTTCGTCTCGTGGGGGAGAACCGGCGGGCGCGGGCCCACGAGCAGCTCCGTGTACTCGCGGCGGAGCTCCTCGTGGACCGAGGCGACGGGGCGGCCGGCGTTGGCTTCCACCCACGCCTCGACCATCGCGAACCCCTCGTCGATGGGGTCGTTCACCGACTCGCCGGGCAGCTTGACATCACCCTTGACGAGCCGTTCGACGAACGCCTCCTCGGGGGTGTCCCAGAACGCCTCGATGACGAAGTCGACCAGCTCGATGCGCGCGTCGTAGAGTGCAGTCTCGTTCATCGCTTGTCACCCTGGTCGAAGAGGAGCCGTCCGCGACAGTCGCCGCAGTACTCGAAGACGCTGTGACTGCTGTCGGGCGCGAGCCCGTCCACCCGGTCGCCCACCTCCGCTTCCACCTTGGCGGCGGAGGCGGCGCTGGTGAACGGCTTCCCACAGCGGACACACTCCAGCATCTCGTCCTCGTGGACGGTGGTCCACGCCTCCCCGTCGTTTCGCTCGGGGAGTAGGGAGAGGTCGAGGCCGGTCTCCATCGTAATGGCCGTCTCGGGACACCCCTCCTCGCAGAGCTCGCAGTTGACACATCGCTCGTGGTTGAACTGGAGTTGGCCGTCGTCGGTCCGGCGGATGGCGTCTGTCGGACAGAGGTTTGTACAGGTGGGCGTGAGCGTACACGAGTCGTTCACCGACAGCAAGCCGAAGTCCTTCAACCCCCTGATGACCTCTCGGTCGGGCTCAACGTGCTCGAGCAGTGCCCGGACGCTCTCGAGCGTCCACCCGTGGCTATCGAAGTCAGGATTGGGTCGGTCGGTGTCGATACGGCCGCTCGCCTCGTGCTCGCCGGCGGGGATGGGCGTCTCGCCGAGGCCGTCGACAAACGCCGACAGCTCAGCCGCGAAGGCGGCCGGCTCGCCGGCCTCGGGGGCGAAGAAGCCGACCCGCTCGCCCAGCCCGAGGTCGGTTGTGGCGGTGTTGAGCCGCTCAATGAGTTCCGCCTTCGGGTCAGGCCCGGAGTGAAGACACGCACCGCCACAGCCGACGATGGCGACCCCGTCTGCACCCGCGGCGAGCGCGTGCATGACGTGTGCCTCGCCGACGGTGTCGGTGCAGTTCACCTCCACCGGGAGCACGGGCGGGTACGAGAGGTCCTCTTGTCTGCGCGCGCGTCGCCCGTGTGCGCGAAGACGCTCTTTGGCCCGCTCGGAGCAGACGAACGCGACCACCTGCTCGTCGATGCCCGACGAGTCGCCGAGCAGCCCACCCGACTCCTCGCGCTCAACGAGCGTCTCCACCTCGCGGGCGATACGTTCGTTGGACGGCTCGCGCAGCCGGGTCGCGCCGGTCGGACAGGCGCTCGTGCAGGCGCCGCAGTTCTGACAGGCCGTCTCGTCGAAGGCCACCTCGTCGATCGCCGGCCGGTCGACCGCCTCGTGGGGACAGGCGTCGACGCAGGCAGTACAGCCTTGCTGACTCGACTCGCCGGCCGCACAGACGTCCATCTCCAGGTCGAGGAACTTCGGCTTCTCGATGCCGCCGAGGTGGGCCTCGACGGCGGCGATAGTGCCGGCGTCGACGGGGCCGGTGTAGTAGCCGACACGGCCACCCCGCGAGCGGGCGGTGCCGCCGGGGTGGACGACCTGGTCGAACTCGTAGCGGCGGGTCGTCCCGTCGAGGTCGATGGCGTCCGTCGGACAGACGTCGACCCAGTCGCCGTCGGGCGCCTCGGGGTGGATGTCGACGGGGAACTCCGTCACCATCCCGTCGGGTCCCTCGCGGACACACTCGAGACAGTCGATGCAGTCCTCGGTCACCTGCGCGCGGACGACAAGTTCGAACTCGCCGAACCGGCCCTCGACGGCCGCGGCGTGGCCCCGCTCGACGCGGACGTCGCCCAGCTCCTCCTCGTCGGCGAACTCGCGGCCGTCGGCGAACAGCGTCACGTCCGCCTCGTCGGAGAGCGAGCGGGCCGCCTCGGGGTCGCCGACGACGGCCACCCGCTCGCCGGCCTCCGTCGAGACGGTCCGGGAGACGGCCTCCTCCGCGAGCCCGGCCTGCTTGGCGTTGATGAGCCGCGCGGTCTTCTCGGTGGCCTCCTCGGCGTCGTGGACCCACGCGGTCGACTCCCGGTGGTCGACGAACGCCGTCGCCTCCGGGTGGAGGCCGTGGTCGTCCGCGAGTGCGCGGATACGCTCCTGACACGATGGCTCCGGCGTCGTGGCAATGAGCTGGTCGAGGTCGTACTCCTCGATGACCTGCGACATCGCCGGCCGGCCGTCCTGACACAGGAGTTCGGAGCTCGCGACGACGTCGACCTCGTCGACGCCCTCTCGGACCGCCTTGAGGTCGATGTCGCACGTGTCCCCGCACGAACACACGAACGCGCCTACGTTCATCATCCATGCGAAACCCCGCGCGCTTTTAGGAGTTGCGGGACCCGCCTTTTGGGCGGCCTAAACAACGGTCACTCACCCAACTAATACGGCCGATTTCGCCCGCGGCCCCCTCCTGACTCCCCAGCACTTATTACGTGGTACTATATATCACAGGCAGGTGTAGTCAACCAATGGGACCGGGACAGGGACGGACCACGAACGGCTGAAAATCAAATGACATGAGCACAAAACAGAATCCAAGTCCGGAGCCGGTATCGCTGGACCTCGACCGCCGCTCGTTTATGAAGGCGAGCGCGCTCGCGGGCGCGGTGGCGCTCGGAGCCGCGGGAACGGGGCGGGCCCTCCAGGAAGAGGGCGGCGAGGTCGACGGTGCCGACACGGACACGGAACTGTCGAAGACCATCTGTAACTACTGTTCGGTCGGCTGTGGCTTCCGCGGCGAGCGGGAGGGCGACTCCTTCGTCGGCATGGAGCCGTGGGAGGACCACCCGATCA
Source organism: Halosegnis sp. (assembly GCF_042216475.1). NCBI lineage: Archaea > Methanobacteriati > Methanobacteriota > Halobacteria > Halobacteriales > Natronomonadaceae > Halosegnis > Halosegnis sp. The sequence goes on along the minus strand of NZ_JBDGTV010000008.1, from coordinate 41,584 downwards.
ACAACGGGTCGCTCTGTTCGAAGGGTGCGGGCATCTTCGCGACGGAGCACTCCGAGAAGCGACTGAAACACCCGATGATCCGCCGGAATGGCGGCTGGGAGAAGCTCACGTGGAACGAGTCCTACGACCTGCTCTCCAGCGAAATCAAGCGGGTCTGGGACGAGTACAGCCGAGAGAGCGTGATGCTCCTCGGCAGCGCCCACCACTCCAACGAGGAGTCGTACGCGATCCGGAAGCTGGCGGCGTTCATGGGGACGAACAACGTCGACCACCAGGCGCGCATCTGCCACTCCACCACGGTCGCCGGGCTGGCGAACACGTGGGGGTACGGTGCGATGACCAACACGGTCACCGACTACCGGAACTTCGACCTGAACATCATCATCGGGCAGAACCCCGCCGAGGCACACCCCATCGCGATGCAGCATATCCTCGAGGGGCAGAAGCGCGGCGGGAAAATCTTGAACCTCGACCCGCGGTTCACGAAGACGTCGGCGCACGCCGACGAGTTCATGCGGTTCCGGCCCGGCACCGACGTCGCCCTGATGATGGGCGTTATCAAGGTGCTCCGTGACAAACACGGGCTGGCGACCGACACGGACGCCGACGCGAGCGGGCAGAACATGCTCGTCGACCGCGTCCAGGGCTGGGAGGACGTCGACGCCGAGCTCGACCAGTACGACAAGGAGACCGTCTCGGAGATCACGTGGGTCTCCGAGGAGGACATCGAGCGCATCGCGGACATGATCGACGAGGCGCGGCCCAACGTCCAGATCGAGTGGGCGATGGGCGGCACCCAGCACAACAACGGGACACAGAACATCCGCTCGTACGCGGCCGCGAGTCTCGGGTCGGGCAGTGCGGCCCGCAGCGGCGGCGGCCTGCAGGTAATGCGTGGCCACGCCAACGTCCAGGGGGCGACGGACCTGGCGGTGGCGAGCCACATCCTGCCGGGCTACTACGGCCTGTCGGCGGGTGGCTGGTCCTGGTGGTCCGAGATCTGGGACAAGAACCCGTACACGAGCGGCTCGACGTCATTCGCGGACATGTACGAGCGGTTCGAGCGGATGCCCCCCGAGAAGTACGTCCGCCAAAGCCCGAGCGACGAAAGCTCCGCCGACATCGACACGTCGTTCCCGGCGGACAACTCGATGATGTTCCAGAACGGGCTGACGGTGGCCCGCTGGTTCGAGGCGGCCCTCGACAAGGAAGACCGGATGCAGGAAACGCCGATCTACCAGGACGAGCAGCTGAAGATTGCGTTCTTCTGGGGCCACTCCGCCAACTCCATCTCGCAGATGGAGCAGATGAAGGAGGGGATGGAGAACCTCGACCTGCTGGTCGTGGTCGACGTGTTCCCCTCGGTAGCGAGCGTCCTCCCCGACTACGAGGAGGGCCCGCCGGTGTTGCTGTTGCCGGCCTCGAGCCAGTACGAGCACTATCGCTCGCTGACGAATACCCACCGCGCGACCCAGTGGTCCGAGCCGGTGCGGCCGCCGGCCCACAACTCGAAGCCGGACCTGCAGATCATGCAGGAACTGGCCGGGTCGCTGGGCTTCGGCGAGCACTTCGACTGGGGCGATGGCTCCGAGCTGTACAACGGGAAGTCGACCTACGAGAACGTCATCCGGGAGTTCAACCTGGGGACGATGACCATCGGCTACCGGCAGACGCCCGAGCGGCTCCAGAAACACCTGGAGTACGACTACGCGTTCTCCGACGAGGACCTCAAGGGGGCCGCCGGCTCGCCCGTCGAGGGCGAGTACTGGATGCTCCCGTGGCCCTGCTGGGGCGAGGACCACCCGGGCACGCCCATCATCTGGAACGACGACATGGACCCCAACAACGGGGGCCAAGACTTCCGGACCCGGTGGGGCGTGCAGGCCCCGACGCCCGAGGAGTGGGAGAACATGGCGACGGACGCGGAGTACCCGTTCGACGCCACGCTCGACGCTGTCGGCGACCGCTACGAGAGCCAGGAGGACGCCCTCGACCTGACTCGGGCCCCGTACGTGCCCGAGTGGGCCGACGACGAGGACCTGGCCTCGGACGGCCGGATCCACGGCGTGCCGGAGTACCCCGGCTGGAAGACGACGCCGCCGAAGAGTCTCATCGACCCGAACCAGTCCGTCCAGTCGGACGAACTGACTATCCCCCAGCAGCACGCGCTGGGCAACGACAAGTCAGTGTACACTGCCGCAGAGGCGCTCGCGAACCCTGACACGGGGAGCGCGGCGTTCGACCGCTACATCGAGGAAAAAATCGCACCGGGCGTGGATCCCGACTTCTTCGAGGAGTACGACTACCGGCAGCCGGACGCGCCGACCGGTCGCGGGCGTGCGCGTGCGGTGGTCTGGAACTTCCTCGACAAGGTGCCCGTCCACCGCGAGCCTATCGAGAGTCCGAGCCCGAAGCTCACGGAGGAGTGGCCAGCCAACGGCCAACAACTGAACTTCTACCGGCTCGACCAGAATAACGCCGTCGAGCAGCAGAAGGCGATGGACATCATCCACAACTCCAGCGAGGGGCCGGACCTGGACACCATCATGACGACCGGCCGGCAGGTGGAACATCAGGGCGGGGGCGCGGAGACGCGGAACAACATCCACACCGCCGACCTGCAGCCGCACATGTACGCCGAAATCCATCCGGACCACGCGGAGGAACTCGGAGTCGAGGGTGGTGACCTGGTCATCATCTCCTCGACCGATCGCGGCTCGGTGCTGGTGAAGGCGCGTGTGACGAACCGCCCCAACAAGAAGGAGGTGTTCCTCCCGTACCACTGGGGCGGCGTCTTCAAGGGGAAGAGTCTCGAGGACAAGTACCCCGACGGTCACGTGCCGTACGCCATCGGCGACTCGGTGAACGCTATCACGTCGACGGGTTACGACGTCGAGACCCAGATGCAGGAGACGAAGGTGTCGATGGTCGCCGTCGAGAAGGCCACACGCGAGCGGATGGAGGAGCTGAACATGGACACGGACATCGAATTCCCGCAGGACCGCAACAACGTCGGTACCCAGAAGGACTTCGACGTCCGCGGCAACTCGACGGTGCAATGAGGTGAGCTAAGATGTCAACAGGAAAAGAACGAATGCACGACGGCGTGATGAGCGTCGGTGACGGCACCCGCATCTTCCCGGACGTGGAGGCCTGCATCGACTGTGGCGGCTGCGTCGTCTCGTGCAAGCGGACCTGGGACGTCCCGCGCGACGAACAGCGGATCAGCATCTCCACGATGCTAGAGGGCCAAGAGGCGGCCGCGGGCCTCAACACGAAGAGCGGCCGCGCGATGGAGCAGGGTGAGTCGCCCGGCGAGACGGCGGTGCCGATGCAGTGTTACCACTGCGAGAACGCCCCGTGCGTGTCGGTGTGTCCGACGGACTCGCTGGTCAAGCAGGACGAGAACGGATTCGTCGACGTGCGCGACGACCTCTGCATCGGCTGTCAGTACTGCCTGTCGGCGTGTCCGTTCGGCGCGCCTCAGTTCCCCGACTCGGACGAGGGGATGGCGAGTCTCGTCGGCAACGGCGGCAAGATGGACAAGTGTACGATGTGCACCGAGCGCCAGGACGTCGGCAAGGGGCCGGCGTGTGCCGAGGAGTGCGCCACGGACGCCATCCTCGTCGGGACGCCCGGCGAAATCGCCGACGAGCTGGAACACCGCGACAGCGGGACGTTCTTCAACGACGAGGCGATGAACATCATCTTCGGCGAGGAGGACGCCGGTGAGTTCGAATGAGCGATCAAGAACTCCCTGACACGGCCGACTACGCGCGCTGGCAGGTGGCGGTGAGTGCCGTCGTCGGCATCGCCGTCGCCCTGCTGTCTGTCTGGTGGGCACAGGGGTTCAACGTCTTCTACGAGTCGCTGTACCGCGTCAACCCGAGCGTTGAGGGCGGCGGCATCGGCGCCGACTGGGTGGCGGGAAACTCGATTCCCGCGCTTGACTTCCTCATCGCGTTCATCCACGCGGCGGACGTCATCATGGGGGTGTTCATCCTCGTGATGGTGTTCCTCCACTGGGCGGCATTCCGGCGGCTGGCTGGCCAGATGCGCGGCCCCGACGAGGACGTCAGCGACGCCGTGGCCGCGGACGGCGGCGAGGTACAGGACGGAGGTGAACCCCGATGAGCAACCTCGACCACGGGAAGTTCACGCGGGTGACGACGCTGTTCCACTCGCTGCTGGGACTGGACGTGTTCCTCCTGTTCTTCAGCGGCTACGCTATCATGTTCAACGACGAACTGTGGTGGCTGCTGGCGCTGATGGGCGGGGCGGACGGCGTCTCCGCGGTCCACCGGGTGACCGGCGTGGGCCTCATCGCGCTCATCGTGTTCTGGGTCGTGCTGCAGGTCATATCGCCGACCGGCCGCAGCAACTTCGGCGAAATCCTGCCGGGCAAGGCCGACATCGACGCGTTCATTCAGGATATCCAGTTCATGCTGGGCCGGGCCGACGAGCGACACCCGAACGCGCGGCAGTTTGGCGGCTATAAGGCCGACGAGGTGCCGCTGCTATCCTACATCGGCAAGGGCGTCATCTTCATTTTCTCGGCAGAGCTGACGCTGCTCGCCGTGTCGGGGCTGCTCATCTGGAGTAAGACCGGCGTGGCCGCCTTCTTCCAGACGAAGGCGGCCGCGGCCGCGTTCGTCACGTTCCACGGCCTGCTGGGCGTCATCATGCTGATGGGGATCATGTTCCACATCTTTGAGCACGGCTTCCACCCCGCCTTCTACCCCATCGAGACGAAGGCGTACATCCCGCGGAAGCTGGTGCCGGAGTACCACTCGGACGGCGAGCCGGAGACGACCGGCATTGAGCGGCTGTCGCTGTCGCCCTCGTGGGGCTGGGCGTCGACGGTGTTCGGCGCAATGACGATCATCGGCATCGTGTCAGTACTCGTCGGGAGCATTCTCGACGAGGGGTACCCGGTGCCGCGCGAACTCGCCATCGGCGGTGGGCCGAGCAGCCTACTGATGACCATCGGCATCAACATCGGTATCCTCGTGCTCGGCGTCGGGCTCGTGCTGTCGATGTACGGGAACGTGCTCCGTATCCGCTGGGAACGGCAGCTGGAGGAGGAAGGTGATGTCGGCGGCGGTGGTGGCGAGGCCGCGATGGACGACGACTAAACTAACCGACCAGTTTCGCTCCTTCTTCCGATAGCTCGACGGTGACGTCCTGTCGGGTCTGCTGTTGTATCTGGTCGATGTTCCGCGTGAGCACCTTGAGGATATCCTCCGGCTCCGGGTAGACGAGCATGTTGCCGTCGTCGTCTTCCATCACGAGTTGGGTGTCCGACAGCGCGACCTGCTTCCCCTCGATGCTGGCGACGATGGCCGGCAGCGCCTCGGCGCCGCCAGGATCGCCCTCTTCGACGCGAGTGATGTAGATTGCCTCCAGCCCGATGAGGTCCTTGTACTCACGTACCGTCCGGGCGCAATTGACCATATCTTGGGTGACTGCGGTCTTTTGTGGGTTACCGTGAGTCCCCTCGTAGCAGTGTTTACACACCCTCAGTTCGATGCGCATGCCCGCCCTTACCCCCCGGGGAACTTGACTCGTTGGGTCCGGGCGCAGCCGCTCAGTCGTCGGCGGGCGCGGCGGTGCCGGCGAACCCGATATCGATTTCGCCGGCGTCGAGTTCCCGTTCTACCTCGCGTGCGGCCTGCACCATGTTCTCCATTTTACCGTAGGCGATATCGCGCGGAAGGAGCTTCAGCCCGCAGTCCGGGCTGACGGTGAGCTTCTCCGGCGGGACGACCTCGAATCCGTTGAGAATGTTCTGCTTGATGTCTTCGACGGGCTCCACCTCGGCGGTATGGGCGTCGACGACGCCAAGCCCGAGGTCTGGCTCGAAGTTGCCATCGGAGAACACAGCCAACTGCTCGTACTCGCCGTTGCAGAGCTCTACGTCAAACTCGTCAATCGGGAACTCGTTAATCTGGGGGTAGACACGCGAGTAGTCACCGTAGCAGACGTGGAGCCCAATCCGGACCTCTTCGGGGATGTCGGCGGCGATACGCTCGAGACAGTCGCCGACGATGGCGTAGTCGTCTGGCGTCGTCGCCAGCGCTGGCTCGTCGATTTGGATGTACCGGGCGCCCGCCTCAACTAATTTCTCAATCTCCTCGTTGACAAGGTCCGCAAGGTCGTACGCGAGCGTCTCCTCGTCCTCATAGGCCTCGTTGAAAGACCAGTTCGCGAGCGTGTACGGTCCGGTGATGGGCACTTTTACTGGACGGTTAGCGACACCGGCTGTGAATTCGAACTCGTCAACGAGCCAGGGCTCATCGTAGGAGACCTCGCTTACCACGCTCGGCTTATCGAAGTAGTTGTGGCCCCACACCTTTACCGGCCCGTTGAACTCGTAGCCGTCGATGCGGTGGGCGAAGAACTCCACCATCTCGCTGCGCCGCATCTCGCCGTCAACTACGACATCGAGTCCTGCCCGCTCGTGTTCGTTCGTGATGACGCGGGCGGCGTCGTCGTGCGCCTCCGCGAGGTGACCGTCGGTGAACTCGTAGTCATCGTCCTCATGAAGGTCGTCCGCGCGGTTGAGCCACTTCGGCTTCGGGTATGATCCGACCACAGTAGTGAGCAGAAAGTGGTCAGTCGGGTGGTCCTCGGGCCGGAACTGCTCGCGGTTGCTCATGCTTCCACCTCTTCAAGATCCGCGGCGGTAGCAAGCGTCTCCAGCTTCTCGGTTGCCTTGTTAACCGGCAGGTAGAACAACTCTGTATTGCTCGTTAGGTACGCCCGCTCGAACGTGCTTGCGGGCACCTGTTCATCGAACCAGTCAAACCGCTCGCGTACTGTCTCTGGCTCCTCAACGAGCGTATTCTGTCCGTCGACGACGCCCAGCCCGACGGAGTCGGTTGTGCCGTACTCCTGTGCATTGTAGACGTTCGTCTCGTGATCGCTCACGAGGTCGAAACCGACTGCTTCCACATCGGCGTCGAGCAAGTGTGCGTACACCTTCTCCTCGAGTGCACCGTAGAACGGCTGTACTACCACGTCGCTGTCGACAGCGCCGGCCACCGCGTCGACGGCCTCGCTGACCTGCGCGTCAAGCCCGTCGCCCGGGGGATTTGTCACCAACGATGGCTCGGCTAGCAGGAGCGTCTCGTGAGCGGGAAACTCCGCGGCCTCCGTGGCAAGGAACTCGGCGACGGCCTCGAGGAACTCTGCCTCGGTTCCATAGTGTTCGTCGGTTGCCAGCTCTGCCAGCGTGTACGGCCCCGGCAGCACCGCCTGCAGGTCGTCTGTCTGTTCGGCGGCGGCCGCGAGCTCGGCGGCGACATCACCGTCCGCCGTCAACTCACCGGTCACGACTGGCTCCCGGTAGAAGTTGTTGTTGTCGTAGTAGCGGACGATGCCGCGCGTCTCCACATTCTCATGGACCGCAAGGGGATGCGCGAGGTTGTCGTCCCAGCGTGCCTGTCCCTCGCCGATTCGGTCGAGTCCCGCTGACTGCTGAAGCTCTATGAGCTCCGCACGAACCTGCTCGTACGTCTCGGCTATCGCTCCTCCCTCCTCACCCGAAATAAGATCGGTCTTCTGGTGACCCTTCAGGTCAGACAGTTCGTCTTTCGCCCAATCAGGTAGTGGGTACAGCCCCGGTGTCGTCGCGACCAATTCTGTCATTGTCTCGCTTTCGTCATGCCGTGGCTTAATATTTCCGAAGCAATCTAATGCTTAGTAGTTATCTGAAGGACAGCCAGTCGTTCGAATAGGAACGATTCCTCACGGGCAGTGGTTGCCGCAAGCCCTCTCTTGTCGGCGTAGGCGGCGACGGCCTCGATATCAGTTAGTGTCGAGACGACGAGTAATCCGCTCCCGCCAGGCGAAAGCACGCGGCTCACCCCGTCGAGGAATGATTTAATCACCTCCCGGCCTGTCTCGCCGCCTGTCAACGCCCGCTCCTGCCAGTCGTCGCGCTCGGCGTCAGGGTCACGCGGGAGATACGGCGGATTAAACAGTACACGGTCGAATACGCCTGCTTGGAACGGTGCTGCGAGGTTGCCACGCACGACAGCAACCGACAGCCCTGCCTCGCGCGTGTCTGCCCACGCCTGCCGGCACGCGTAAGGGTTCACGTCGCTGGCCACCACGCGTGCCCCTGTCTCCTCGGCAACGCGACCGGCGACGTAGCCAGAGCCGGTTCCCACCTCCAGCACGTGTTCGTGACCCTCAATGCGGGCGAGGGCGGTTTCGGCGAGCAATCGGGAATCCTCTGCCGGTTCGTACACGTGATTCGGCTCAGCCATCGCCGTCCCCGCCGTCCGTTGATAACCCTCCGCTTGGTGTGGGCGGCGAGGCCAGATCTGCGCCTCGCACGGCCAGTCCGTCGGTCGCTTCTCGGCCAGACAGCACCCGCTGCGGGAACGGGATAGTGATATCTGCCGCCTCAAAGGCAGCCTTCACCTGCTCCATCACGGCGTTTTGCGCTTGCCACTTCCGCTGGATGGACGGGTCGGCAACGTAGAACCGCAGCGTCAACACGACTGCGCTGTCGCCGAATGACTCCACGACTACGTCCGGCGCAGGCTGAGACTCGACCACCTCAACGTCGGCCATCGCATCGGCGGCCACCTCCATTGCCCGGCTCACATCAGTCCCGTAATCGACGCCGACATCAACCTGCACACGGAGCCGATTGCTTCGTGTTCGGTTGAGGATTGGCTGACTCGTGACCTCATCGTTCGGTATCATCACCCGCTCATCGTCGAATGTCCGAAGCTCCGTGTTTACAATCGAGACGTCGGTGACGATGCCCTCGTGATCATCTATTTCCACCCAGTCGCCCAGTTTGAATGGCCGCGAGAACAGCAAGACGAACCCCGCTAGGACGGCACCGAGCGTCTGTCGTGCGGCTAACCCAACGATGACCCCGATGACGCTCGCCGACAGCAGCAGGTTGCCCAGCGGTACGTCAAACAGCGTGAGCACAAACACCAATGCAGGGACGAACAGCGCGATCTGGACGACATGGTGGAGAATTTCGCGCTGGTGGCTGGAGATAGCGTCCCGTCGCTCGCTGATTCGAACGAACCGCTTGGTGACACGCGTCACGGTGTAAATAATGCCCACTGCGAGCAAGGCAATGAGCACCCGAACGAGTGTCCCCGCGCCGGGACGTACCTGCGTCCAAGCCTCGCTCACCGTCGCGGCTTGGTTCCACAGGTCGACCAGCGCACCGCCAGCGACAACGCCCGCGGCTACTCCGGCCGCAGCCTGGATTGCCTCGGCTGCCTCCTCAGAGATATGACGCTTTAGTGGTTCGCCGACCCGGTAAAGCCCGGCCACCAGGAGGAGGAACCCGCCGATGATAAGCGCTGAGGTTGCCACCCGGCCTGCAGTGTCGCTGACTACCCCGAGTATCTGAATAAGATTCACGGCTCGCCCACCTCCCATGCGAGCGCGGCCAGTTCGGCGAATTCGGCCGGCGAGACGTTGCCGGCCCGCCGAGACATGAGACGCTCGTCGGCGGCGACCACCACCGCCTCAGGATCGTCAAGCCCGGAGATGTGAGCCGTGTTGCGGATGGCGTTGCGCATCGTTTTACGCCGTTGGGTGAAACACGCCGTCACGAACCCGAGGAAGAACTCCTCGTTAGGCACCGTGTACTCAGGCTCGCGGGGACGACACCGCACGAGGGCACTGTCGACACGAGGTCGAGGAGAAAACGCCGTCGGCGGCACTGTCTCGACTACCTCCACGTCGGCATAGTGGCCGGCCGTTACGGAGAGTCGGCCGTACTCGTCGGTGCCGGCGTCGGCGGCCATCCGCTCGGCGAACTCCCGCTGGAACATCAACACGAGGGGTCGCTGCTCGGGGAGCAGCCGGAAGGCGAGTTCAGAGGACGCGCCGTACGGCAGGTTCGAGACGCAGGCCGTAAAATCGGGCAACGGCACCTCCAGCGCATCGCCGGCGACGACGGTCAGCCGGCCGGCGGCGATATCGTCGGCGAACTCTTCGCGAAGAAACGCCGCGAGTTCGGAGTCACGCTCGACGACCGTCACCTGGTCGCCAACCGAAAGCAGGCGGTCGGTAAGCGCACCGGCGCCGCCGCCCACTTCCAGCAGGTGGCTTCGGTCAGCCTCGCCCGGCAAGTACCCCGGTATCCGGTCGAGCACCCGGCCGTCAACCAGGAAATGCTGGTCGGCGTCGGGATTCCCGCGCTTGGCGCGCCGGATGAGCGCGTCCGGATCGCGGCGCTGGCGTTCAGTCACTACCCAGCGTTAGCAGCCGCCGTCAAAAGGCTTCACGGGTCCGGCCCGCTACTCCTCCTCGCGGGCGAAGATGCAGTATTTAAGATCGTCATCGCGCAGCTCTTCGGTGATGCGCTCAACGAGAACATCTTTCGGGTGGTGGAGTCCGGAGACACGCTCGGCGATGTCCTCGAAAGAGTCGAACGGCTCCCGTTTACGCTCGTCAAGGATATCATTTCGTAGCTTCTTACCAATTCCAGGCAGCAGGTTGAGTTGGTGAAGCCTGAGCGTGATGGGCTGGGCCTCATTGAAGAAGTCCACAAATCGGTCTTCTTCTTCTTCAATGAGCTCTTCAATAACATACTCTAGCTCCGAGCGGGCCGCCCCCGACACCTCTTCGTAGCTGGTCTCCGTCGCTGCGATCACCTCCTCATCGCGTTCCTCGTGGGGGGCGACGACGAGCCGGTTGCCAACGAGGACGTGCGCGTCCTCCGAGAGCGTCAGTTCGTAGAGGCCGAACGAATCGGTGTCGAGTGCGTATGCGACTGGCGCTCGCTGTGACGGGGGGCGGTCGTCGTCGGGCCGGCCGTTCGGCAGCACGTCCAACACGACCGTCTCGACGGTCTCGTCGCTCCCGTCTGTACTCATAACAATTGGTAGACGGAGCGAGTATTTAAAACTCCGGCGAGAGTCAGACGTACTTCGCGACCGTGTTGAGCACCTCATCGAGCTCCTCGCCCGAAAGAGAGTACCGCTCTTGTGCAAAGACGGCTCGGAGCTCGTCACGGTCCTCGGGCAACAGGTTCGCCACTTTGTACGCGGTAGCTTCGTCGACCTTCTCCAGTGTCTGGAGTTCCTCGACAAGTGCGGTGGCGTCTTCGACGGAGAGGGTGGCAAACCGGTTGGCGTGCTCGACGGCCCGCGCCAACTCATAGGGCATCTCGCGATCTTCGTCTAGCGCCCGAGTCTCCTCGACAGCCGCCAGTGCCTCCTTCACCTCGCTGGTGGTGAGATACTCCTCATCAACAATCTCCTTGAATATCGTCATTACTCGTTCGACTGTCGGCGGAGGTGGGCTGGACTCGCGATGACGGTTTTCTCCTTCCCGCCGTCGGTGATGGTCACTTTATACGCGCGGCCCTGCTCGCCCTCGACGGTCCCGGTCTGGCCGTTGAATCGAGGGTTGAACCGACCCTTCGGCACCGAGGGGTCAATCCGAAGATGGACCTTTTCGCCCGTCTCGAACTCCTCAACTGAGCGCTGCGGGGGCGAGGTACCCCGGTCGCGCGGCTTATTCTTTAGCTTGTCTCGCGTCCCCTCGAGTGGCCCGTTGGAACTCGGCATAGTCGTAGATACGGGTTGCCCGGTCAACGTTATAAAAGGTGCGTTACGGCCCGCGCTACAGCCGTCCCTGCGACTCCACGGCGATGGACTCGACGCCCTCGACGTCAGCGAACGCCTCCTCAACGGCCTCGCTTCCCCCCGCGTCGTCCGGAACAATGACCGTCGGGAGTAGTGCGACTAGCCCGAATGCGACATCGTCGCGCTCGAATCCCTGAATCTTGGCCCCCTCGGGAAGCGACTTCTCAAGCCGCTCTTGGAGCGCGTCGAGGTCGACCTCCGGGCTCTGTGGCATCACTTTGAGCTGGACGGCAACCTTCCCCATCGTTACGGCCCCGTGAACCCGCAGTCCGGGCACTCGTAGAGGTTGCTCTGCTTGCGGCACTTCGAACAGCGGAATATCTCATACCCGCAGTCCGGGCAGTCGAACCGGGCGGCAGCCGTCCCGGAAATGTTGATCCCGCAGGAGACGCACTTCCGTGCGCGCTTCTGCTGACTCTCGCTCATACATCTGGGTGGGATGCCGCGCCGTTTAACCCTTTTCAATGGGCCTCAAGAGCCGGGGAGGATGTCTCCTAAAGCCGCACCAATGGACATGGGTAGTGTCGCGACAGCGACTGAACAGACTGCCAGCCACGGCCGGCTCCAGTCGATACGGCCCCAGACCGTGAGCCCTAACAGCGCAACCAGCGCGGAGACGCCGAGCACGCCGACCAGCCGGCGCGGCACCAGTCCGAGCAATGGCTCATGGACCCGTACGTCCTGGAACTCCGCGACGTACACGAGCCCGTACACGATGGCGACGGTAGCAACGATGGTCCCGACAAGGTAGAGCGGCCGCGCCGCAATGAACTCACCAGCCTCTGCGGTCCCTCCTTCGACGAACATCGGGATGCCGAAAATGAGTGCTCCGAGCGTCGCCTCGGCGAGATCTGTTCGGTCGAACCCGACAATGGCGTTGCCCAGTCCTGGTCGCTGAAGTTCTGCTACCTGCTCCATGAGGTCGTTCACCTGCTCGCGAGCTTCCGGGTCATCCACTTGCTCGCGTAACTCCGCGAGTTCGTCGATTATTTCCTCGTGGCTCCCGTCGTCTGGGTCAATCTCTGACTGGGTGCTCATCGGTCCGCTGGCCGGACAGGCTCGCCGTCCGACCACACGTAGAACCCCTCGCCGGTCTTTCGGCCGAGTTTACCGGCTCGGACCTTACGCTTGAGCACTTGCGGCGGCCGGAACCGCTCGCCAAGCTCTTCCCGGAGGTACTCAAGGATATCGAGTCTGACGTCCAGCCCGACCAAATCCGTCAGCTCCAGCGGCCCCGTCGGGTGTCTGTAGCCGAGTTCCATCGCTGCGTCGATGTCGGCGGCACTCGCGACTCCCGACTCGACCATCCGCATCGCCTCACATCCCAGCGCGACCCCTAGCCGAGAGGATGCGAACCCCGGCGTGTCTGTTACCGTGACCGCCTGCTTACCGAGGTCTACGACAACCTCCTCAGCTCGCTCGCGGGTCCGCTCGCTCGTTCGCTCACCGATGACTACCTCAACGAGTTCCATTACGTACGCTGGGTTGAAGAAGTGGAGGCCGACGCCCCGCGTTGGGTCCGCAAGTGCGTCGGTCACGCTCGTCACCGACAGCGAGGAGGTGTTCGTCGCGATGAGGGCGTCGTCGGCGACGACGGATTCTGCCTCCGATAGTACCGCGTGTTTCAACTCTAAGTCCTCCGGTACTGCCTCAACTGCGAGATCAGCGCCGGCTGCGTCAGCTAAGTCGGTCGTCGTCGCTATCCGGTCGAGCGCAGCCGACCGGTCCTTCTCGGACAATTTCCCGCGTTCGACGCCGCCAGTGAGGTTCGCAGCGATATGTTCGCGTGCCGTGGTGAGGGCGCCTTCGTCCACGTCCCGAAGCGTCACCTCATGGCCAGCGACCGCACAGACGTGTGCGATGTCTCGGCCCATCGTCCCGGCACCAAGTACGACGGTGTGCATGCCCGGACGCGGGGGACCCTGATATGTAAGCGTTCCCGCCCTGGGTCAGCTTAGTCGAATCTTGAATCCGTAACGGGTTACGCCCTCCTGCGTGTAGATTCGTCGCTGGACTGTTTCCACGCGATCGCTGACCTCTACCTCCGCAATAGCCATGGCTGGCGCAGAGACGGTCTTACCATCGGGCGTGTCCAAAGCAACAACGCAGACACCGAACGCCCCCGAGCGGGACTGAAGTTCGGCGAACTCTGGCGGGGCGCCGCCTTGTCCAATCTCTGTACGCGCCTCGACAGTCCCTGTCCCTGGCAGCTCGACCGATTCAAACGCGACTAACCGATTGCACCCCCGACATGCACCTTCCGGTGGAAACGTGTAGGCTTCGCAGTCAGGACAACGTCCGGCGACAAGCCGATGACGCTGGGGTAACGAGCGCTGCCACGTCGGTACAGAGACATATGCACCGCCGCCATCGGGCTCCTCGGCAGTTATTTCGCCGCGGAGTCGAAGGCTGTCAGCGTACGACACCGTCTCCCCACGGTCAAGCGTAAGTGCCGTCGCGACTGGCTCCACCCGCTCGAGTACGAACGCATCCGCTCCGGCACCCGATCCCCATGCGGCCGCCAGGAGACGCTCCGCGCCGTCGGCGAGTGCGCGAGCCACGCCGAGAGGAACGGACGCCGCTCCAGTGTCGCCGAGCGTCGCGACGGTAGCGGCCGCGTTGACCGTCTCGGTGTCCAGCCCCGCCGCACTCGCTGCTCTGTAGGGGAGTTTTCCATCCGGCATCTGGAGTGCAGCCGCGTCGACACCGTCGGCGTTGACACGCCTCATAGCCGCGGCTAACGGACTGACGAACGCTTTGCGGTCGTATGCCCCGGCGTCGATGCCGTCAACACGCGTGCTTCCCCGCTCCCGAAAACGAGTCCCAGGGTATGGCTCCGCGTACTCTGCGCGGTCGGCCACACGGACGGATGCGTCGGGGCCGACAAGATAGGCCGCTGCGCCCGCACCGGCCGTGTGGCCTCGGCCATCGTGTGGCTCGCCTAACGGACAGTCGGCGACGACGAGAAGCCCACGATGCGGCCTGGCTGCCAGCGCTGCTGCGAGTGCGCGCGTGCCAGCCCGCGTACTTCCGGTAAAAACGTGATGGCTCGCGTCTGCCGGAACGGCGAGCATTGACCCGAGCCGCGCGCTAAGATCTTCCTCCTCAACAGGCGGTGTCGTGGTCGCGAACGCCAGCCAGTCCACATCGGCGCCGTCAACATCTCCCGCAGTGAGTACCCTCGTCGCCGCCTCCCATCCCATCGTGAGCGCGTCCTCATCCGCGTCGGGGACGGCTGTCTGCTCGATACCCGGCGCGTCAACGCTCCCCCACGCCTCCTCAATGGCCGTAGTCGGGAGCCGATGGCGCGGAGCATATGCGCCGACAGCGTGGAAGCCGAATCCGTCGTCGGTCACGGCCCCACCTCCGCCCGCTCAAGGACATGGACGACAGCCGCCCCGCCAGAGCCGCCGACGTTGTGGGTCAGCCCGACCGATGGGTCTGTGACCTGCCGCTCACCCGCTCGCTCAGTAAGCTGTTCGAACGCCTCCACGATCTGGCCGGCGCCGGTCGCGCCGATGGGGTGGCCCTTCGACTTCAGGCCGCCAGATGTGTTGACCGCCACGTCGCCGTCTATCCGAGTCGCGCCCGACGCAACTAAATCGCCCGCTTCTTCGGGGGTACAGAGTCCGATATCGGCATACGCCATCAATTCAGCGACCGCGAAGCAGTCGTGCACCTCTGCAAAGTCGAGGTCTTCGGGGCCGCGCTCGGCGGCCTTGTAGGCTTCCGCGGCTGCTTTCCGGGCAGCCGGCACGCCTGCGTAGGTGTCTCGCTGGAACAGGCCGACCCGGTCAGAGGCCGCGCCGACGCCCGCAATGCGGACGGGCTCGTCGGCGAACTCCGCGACGACATCCTCGCTGACGACGAGGACGGCGGCAGCACCGTCGGTGGTCGGACAGCAGTGGTAGAGCGTGAGCGGGTCGGCGACGACAGGTGCCTCCATCGCCTCCGACAACGAGCACTCGAAGCCCAGTTGTGCGTGGGTATTCTTTGCGCCATTGGCGTGGTTCTTGACGGCGACGTGTGAGAGCTGTTCGCGAGTCGTGCCATACTCGCGCATGTGCGCACTTGCCATCTGAGCGTAGACGCCAGCGAAGGTTGTGCCCGACAGGCGTTCCCACTCGGTCTCGCCGCTAACGCCCAGCCAGTAGCGAACGGCGTCGCCAGAGGCGTCAGTCATCACCTCGACGCCGCCTGCGAGGACGACATCCGCCATCCCTGACCGGACGGCTTGGACGGCCTGCCGGACGGCGTACCCCGACGCGGCACAGGCGTTCTCGACGCGCGTTGTCGGCACGCCATGGAGGCCAACGTGTTCGGTGACTGCTGGACCCGCTAGACCGAGCTGGCGGCCGCCAACGCCAAGTGTGCCAACTACGGCCTCATCGATACGCCCGGGGGCCATCCCGTCAGGAACTGATTCAAGCGCATCCTCGTAGGCGGTGCGGAACAGCGACCGATACGACTCGTCGGGGAAGCGGCCGTAATCGGACTGGCCCGCGCCAACCACGTACGCCTCGGTCACGTCATCACCTGCATACCCCTGGGGTGGGTTCGGGGGGTAAAATAAGCGGCTCTCGTGGTCGGCATCCTGCCAGCGCGTATAGCCCTTTCGTCGTCGGGCTAAAGCGGTCTTTAGCAAGAGTATTTCAGTGCCCCCACCCTTACCCGAGGTATGGATGGATTCACCTCAGGTAAGGAAGCCGCGGACGGCGCCCCCGAGGAATTGAAAACGGGGACGACCACCGTCGGTATCGTCGCCGAGGACGGCGTCGTGCTCGCGACCGACCGCCGAGCGAGCCTTGGCGGCCGATTTGTCTCGAACAAGTCTGCCGACAAGATTCTGGAGGTCCACCCGACTGCGGCCATCACTATCTCCGGCGGCGTCGGCGACGGTCAGACGTTCGCTGACCAGTTGCGCGCGCAGGCGTCGCTGTACGAGACGCGCCGTGGCGAGGAGATGAGCATGGACGCACTCGCGACGGCGGCGGCGAACGCCATTCGCGGGATGCGGGTCGTTCCATTGCTGGGTGGCGTCGACAGCGAGGGGCCGCGGTTGTTCGAACTTGACCCGCTTGGCGGCAAGATGGAAGATACCTACGGCGCCACTGGCTCAGGTATGCAGCTCGCGTACGGGGTTCTCGAGGGGGCCTATGATGAAGAGCTGAGCATAGACGAAGCCGAGTCGGTCGCGCTTGAGGCCGTCGAAGCGGCCTCAGCTCGTGACACCGCCTCGGGGAATGGTGCGATGGTGGCGCGAATCACGGCAGAGGGAGTCGACACTGAGGAAATTGGCGCGGAGGAGATCTAACATGCAGGGCAACTCACAACAGCAGGCGTACGACCGCGGAACGAACATCTTCAGCCCAGACGGGCGACTCTACCAGGTAGAGTACGCTCGCGAGGCAGTCAAGCGCGGCTCGCCGACCGTCGGTGTCCGGTATCAGGGCGGAGACGACGGTTCCGGCGTTGTCTTCGTCGCCGGTGGCCGGCTCCGCTCGTCGCTGCAGGTGGCCGAAAGCATCGAGAAGATACACAAAGCAGACGACCACGTCGGCGTCGCTAGTGCGGGCCATGTCGCCGACGCCCGTCAACTGGTCGACGTGGCTCGCCGACAGGCACAGGTCGAACAGCTCCGCTACGGCGAGCCGGCCGATATCGAATCGCTAACGAAGGAGGTCACCGGCTATATCCAAGAGTACACGCAGGCAGGTGGCGCGCGCCCATTCGGTGCGGCACTGCTTGTCGGTGGCGTCGACGCAGACGGAACTCCTCACCTCTTCGAGACTGACCCTTCGGGCACCCCCTACGAGTGGGAGGCCGTCGCAATCGGGGGCAACGCCGAGCGAATACAGGGCTATCTCGAGGCGGAGTACGAGCCCAACGTGGGGTCGGACGGCGCACTTGAGCTCGCTCTCCGTGCGCTTGAAGACGCCGCAGAGGGTGGACTTGAGTCCGAAGGAATGAGCGCGGCTGTCGTCGACGACGACGGCTTCCGTGAGTTCACTGCCGACGAGCTTGCTGATGCCATCGCAGGCCACGGTCTTGACGGCACCGACGACCCAGCCGAAGACTGACCCGGCTCGCGGCGTCGTTTGCGGTTTTCCTTCTCCGCTGATGTAACAACAAACGGTTACACCCTGCCGCGCAGTCGCGGCGGAGTTAAGTGGTGCCGGTGGTCAGAGGTGAGTATGCTTGAGGACGGGTTCGGTCGCGAGATATCGGGGGTGCGCGTCTCGCTGACCGACCGCTGTAACTTCGACTGTGTCTATTGTCACAACGAGGGGCTCGGGGACACGCGCGGCCCGATGGAGCCCAGCGACGAGGAGATGTCTACCGACGATGTAGTCCGCTTCTTGGAGGTGGCGGATGAGTTTGGCGTTGATTCGGTGAAATTCACCGGCGGCGAGCCGATGTTGCGTCAGGACCTAGAGGAGATAATCCGTCGCACCCCTGACGGGTTGGAAACATCGTTGACAACAAACGGCACATACCTGCCGGGCAGAGCAGAGGCCCTCCGCGAGGCGGGCCTCTCGCGGGTGAACGTCTCACAAGATGCCATGGACCCGGACGCGTTCGCGGAGCTAACGAAGTCCAACGGCTACGAGGACGTCATCGCAGGTGTGGAGGCAGCGCTTGACGCGGGACTGGCGCCTGTAAAGCTCAATATGGTCGTGTTCGAGCAAACGGCCGGCTACGTCCCTCGGATGGTCGACCACGTTGCCGACAATGATGGGCTCCAGCTTCAGCTCATCGAGTATATGCCTGAACTCGCGGGGCGCCCGGAGTGGGCCGTCGATATTGACCGAGTCCACGGCTGGCTTGAAGAGCAAGCAACCCGCATCGAGCGCCGCGAGATGCACGACCGCCGTCGTTACTACGTTGAGGGCGAAACCGGCGAGGGGATGGTTGAAATTGTCGATCCAGTCGAGAACCCTGATTTCTGTGCCAATTGCGGAAGAGTCCGTGTCACACACGAGGGGTATCTGAAGGGGTGTCTCAACCGCAACGACGACCTCAAGAGCATGGGTGAGATGACGAAGCCAGAGATACGCAAGACATTCCGCGCTGTCGTTGACGAGCGGGTCCCGTATTACGGCGAATACCTCGTCAAAGAAGACGGTGAGTGGGTGCTCAACGAGAAGTATCTTGAGGCACCGACGGCTGACTAACTACGCCTCGGCAGCCACGCCGAGTTCCTCGAGGGCGTCTAGAACCACCCGTGCCTCTACGAGATCGCGCTCGCTAATGTGGGGGTCCTCCCCGTAGTTCGCCACCCGTTCTTTGGCCTGCTCGCGCAGGCGCCGCTCTAAGGGCGTCTGATCCGGTTGGTCGCGCACGTCGTTCAGGAGTGCCTCGAAGTCCTCCCGAAACACCATCGACGCCCGCGCGGCGTTACACCGCCCTAAGGGGCTCAGTCCCATCTCCAAGACGAGATCACACACCAGTGACCAGTCGTCCCCACAGAAGTGCAGCGACACCTCCCCCTCGATGTCGCGCCACGCGATGGGGTCACTGTTGTTGAGGAGTTGGACGGCCCGCGGGAAGATGTCGATGCGGGCCTCCGTCTCCGGGTCGTCACAGAGACAGCAGGGTTGTTCCGTCTGCCCGGTGTACATACCCACGGTTGGGCCGCGACGGGCTTAACGGACACGACGGCGGTCAGTCGACGTCCGGCAGGGCGTCGGTGGCCGCCTCAAGGTGGTCGCGGACTGCATCAAGCGCGGCGGCGCTCTCCTCGGTGCCGGCCGACACCTGCTCGAGGTAGCCGAGCGCGAGTCCGGCGTAGACGGCCGCCTCGTCCATGTACGTGAGCCCGAGCTGGTTTGCCCAGACGTGGCCGGGGCGGTTCTGCCGGCGGTGCCAGCCGTAGGACTCGCCGAGCTCACCCTCGATTGCCGCCACCGCGAGCGTCGACAGCCGCGCGCGCGCGGCGAGCCACGTGTCGAGATGCTCGCCCCAGAAGCCGCGGTAGCGGTCCGGCTCGAAGTCGGCGACGACGCGGAACTCGCGGCCCTCCTCGTAGTCGGCGAAGGCCTCGCGCACCCGGTCGGCGGCCGCATCCGGGTCGTCGGCCGTCGCGATGACGCGGACCACCTTCGTCCCGAGCTCGTCGGTCCCCCAGAAGATGTGCGACCAGTCCTCGACGTGGCCGGCCTCGCGCAGCGCATCGAACGCGGGGGCAACGTGGTCGACGAGCGCCTCGCGCTTGGCCGCCCGCAGCGGTGCGTCGATGAAGCGTGGCCACGCGAGCGCGAAGCCGACGTAACTCATACCGGCTCCTAAACGGTCACCGCCCAAAGGGTCGCCGGTCCGACCGACAGCGTTTACACCGCCGGGCCGCAGGAGCCACCGTGAAGCTCCGGGGGCCCGTCCTCGCGGTCGACGACCCGACCACGGTAGAGACCTCCAGCGGGACGAGCGACCTCGCCGAGGTGCGAATGCGTCCCGAACGGGGCGCGGGCGAGCCGGTCACCGTGACGCTGTGGGGGAAGTGGACGGAGACGGCCGCCGTCCTCGAGCCGGGAATGGAGCTGCTCGTGGTCGACCCGGAGACCGAGGAGTTCCGCGGCGAGACGCGCTACCAGACCGGCCGCGAGACGTTCGTCGTCGTCGACCCAGACTTCCTCGTCGACGTGACGGACGTCCGCGCGTGGGTGCAGTGTCCCCGGATGTACTACCTCAACAAGATATCCGCGACGCCGCTCGCGTACCCAGTCGTGCGCGGAACGGTCGTCCACGAGGTGTTCGGCGACCTGCTCCGGGGGCGCGACCTCGAGGAGTCGGTCCACGAGCGGGTGGAGGAGGCCGGCCTTGAGGTGGGGCTGCTCGGCGAGGACGCGGACGGCGTGACTGAGGAGGTGCGACAGAACGCCGGCGCAGTCGAGGCGTGGCTTGCACAGGAGACGCTCACCGAAGAGGACGCGTGGCGCTCCGAGCAGACGCTCGTCTCGGAGCTGTTCGGCATCAAGGGCCGGGCCGACGCGGTCCGGCGCGGCGCGCCCGTCGAACTGAAGACGGGCAAGAACCTCGACCGCGAGCCGCGGTTCCACGACAAGGTGCAGGCGGCCTGTTACGCGCTCGTGCTCGGCGAACACGCCGCCCGCCGCGAAGGGACCACCGTCGGCGAGGCCGCCCCCGACACCGGCACGCTCCTATACACGAAGAACAACGCCCTCGACCGGACGGAGGCGAGCGGCGACCTCTCGCCGGCCAAGGAGTTCTCGCTGGGGACCGGCCTGCTGAAGTACGTCGTCCGCCAGCGCAACGAGATCGCCGCGATGGAGCACGACTTCGGCGTCCCGACGGGCTACGAGGCGGACGCGGTCTGCGAGTACTGCTTCGAGCAGGACACCTGCATGGTTGTCTCCGGCCGACTCAATCAGGAGTCGAAGGCGGGGCAAATCGGAACGCCGGTGCCCGAGGAGGAACGCGACTACTTCGAGCGATTCTACCGCGCCATCGAGGAGGAGCGGCGGGCGGTCCACGCGGAGTACCGGAAGCTGTGGGAACAGTCGGCCGCCGAGCGGGCCGATGCCGACCGCGCGCTCGTCAACCTCGAGCCGGCCGGCCGCGAGCAGCTCCCCGACGGCTCGTGGGAACTGCGGGCCGACCGCACCAGCGAGGCCGTCTCGAAGCTCCAGGAGGGTGACGTCGCGCTGGCCAGCGACGGTCACCCTACCCGGGGGACCGCCGAACTCGTCCGTATCCAGCGGCTCTCGGCGGGCGAGTCGGACGCCGATGTGGTCGTGACGGCCGACGAGCCGCTGGCGCTCTCGCGGCTCGACGTCTACCCCTCCGAAATCGGCATCTCGCGGCAACTGGCGGCGCTCCACGACGCGGTACTGAAGGGCGACCCCGACGGGAAGGACGTGCTGTTTGGCCGCCGGGAGCCGGCGTTCGGCAACCCGACCGGCGAGACGTACGTCGACAACAACGAGGCGCAGGACGCGGCCGTCGACCTGGCAGTGCGGGCCGAGGACTTCGCGCTCGTCCACGGCCCGCCCGGGACGGGGAAGACGTACACGCTCGCCCGGACGGTGCGCGCGCTTGTCGCGGACGGCCAGCGCGTGCTGGTGAGCGCGTTCACCAACCGCGCGGTCGACAACGCGCTGGCCGCGCTCCGCGAGCAGGGGTTCGACGACTTCCTCCGCGTCGGCACGGAGAGCGGCGTCGCGGACGCGATGCAGGACGCCCGCCTCGAGACGGCCGGCGACCCCGAGACGGTGACCGAGCGGCTCGCGGAGGCGCGGGTCGTCGGTGCGACCACCGCCTCGTGTGGTGGCCGGACGCTCCGGTCACAGGAGTTCGATGTCGCCGTCGTCGACGAGGCCGGCCAGCTGACGGAGCCGGGGACGCTCGCGGCCGTCAACCGCGCCGACCGGTTCGTGCTCGTGGGCGACCACCAGCAGCTGCCGCCGGTTGTCCGGTCGGACGCCGATGCCCTGACCACCTCGCTGTTCGAGCGGCTCATCGACGCCCACCCGGACGCGGGCGTGCTGCTCGACCGACAGTACCGGATGAGCCAGCGCATCCAGTACTTTGCCTCGCGGGAGTTCTACGACGGCCAGCTCCGGCCGGCGACGCCAGCAGTGGCCGGCCAGACGCTCGCGGACCTCGGCGTCGACGTCGACGCGCTCCCGGCGCCGCTCGACGAGTCGGTGTGTTTCCTCGACCCCGACGGGAGACAGGAGGGGAACGCGAACCCGGTCGAGGCGGACCGCGTCGCCGAGGTCGTCGACGCGTACGTCGCCGCGGGCGTCGACCGCTCGGAGATCGGCGTCATCGCGCCGTTCCGCGCACAGGTGGCCGAGATACGCCGTCGGCTCCCGGAGACGGCCGTCGACACCGTCGACCGGTTCCAGGGCTCCTCGCGGGAGGTCATCGTCGTCTCTTTCGTCGCCACCGGGACGCTCGATGGGCCGATATTCGAGGACCACCGCCGGGTAAACGTCGCACTCACGCGAGCGAAAAAGGCGCTCGCGCTCGTCGGTGATACCGATGCGCTCGCCTCCGACCCCTTCTACGCCCGCCTGCTCGAGTGGGTGGGGGAGACGCCCGAACGTTGAAGCGGTCGGCGCCGGACGGTCTGACCGTGACAGACGGAGACGACCGAGACGCGTTTGATGCTGACGCGCTCGCAGACGAGTACGGTCCCGAGCCGCGGGCCCGCGCGCTTCAGTCGCTGCTCGTTGAGGAGGGACTCCTCTCGACGGAAGCGGTCGACGAGGTGGTCGCAACCTACGAGGAAGAGATTGGCCCGCTAAATGGCGCGCGTGTCGTTGCCCGGGCGTGGACGGATGAGGCATTCCGCCGGCGACTGCTCGCAGACGGCACCGCCGCAATCGAGGAACTCGATATTGACGTGGACACGGAGACGATGGACGTGGTTGTGCAGGCAAATGACCCGGATACCCACAACTTGGTCGTCTGCACGCTGTGCTCGTGCTACCCGTGGGCAGTGCTCGGCTTGCCCCCGACGTGGTACAAGTCTCCCGAGTACCGCTCGCGGGCGGTGAAGGAGCCGCGCGCGCTGCTGCGCGAGGAGTTCGACCTCGGGCTCGATACTGGCGTTGACCTTGAGGTGTACGACTCTACCTCCGAGGTGCGCTACATGGTATTGCCCCAACAGCCGCCCGGCACCGAGGGGCTTGATGAGACTGAACTCGTTGAATACGTCACCCGCGACTCAATGATCGGCGTTGACCGGCTGGGTGGTGGCTATGCTGCCTCGGACGGGGGCACGGCGACAGAGCCCTCGCGGCTTGGCCGCGACCTTGACCGGCCGACGTTCGAGGCGCCATGGCAGGCCCGCTCGTTCGCGATGGCGGTCGCACTCACCGACGACCGGCCGTGGACGACCTTCCAGCACCGGCTTGTTGAGGAAATTGACGATGAGCGTGATTACTACGAGCAATGGCTTGCAGCTCTCGAGCGCTTCATCGTTGAGAAGGAGTTGCTTGACCCGGGGGCTGTCGACGACCGGGCCGCGTCGTTTGCGGCTGGCGACCGCACCGCCCACGAGTTCGTCGCTGGCGACCCGCATGGCCACAGCGACCACGATCACGACCACTAAAGATCGCCGTCTTCCGCCAGCCGCCGCACCTCGCTGGCCCGCTCCCGGATCGCATCGAGTTCTTCGCCGCGCTTGTCGTCCAGATGTGAGTAGACGAGCCCCATTCTGTGATTGTCGCGGAGGCGCTCCTCATTGCGCGCGAGAAAGTCCCAGTAGAGGGAGTTGAACGGGCAGGCGCCTTCGCCGCTGTCCTTCGTGTGGTAGTAGTCACATCCCGAACAGTAATCGCTCATCCGGTTGACGTAATTGGCGCTGGCGGCGTACGGCTTCGTGGCGAACAGCCCTGCGCCGAATGACCCCATCTCCACGACGTTAGGTGTCGTCACCCAGTGGTAGGCATCGACGTACCCTGCATGGAACCACTCGTTTAGCTGGTCTGGCTCGACGCCGTACAGCAGTGCGAAATTGGAGAGAATCATCAGCCGCTCGATGTGGTGGCTGTAGCCGCGTTGGCGAACTCCGTCAACGACATCTGACAGACACGCCATGTCGGTATCGCCTGTCCAGTACAGCTCCGGTAGCTCCCGGTCTGCCCCAAGCTGGTTCGCGCTCGCCAGTTGAGGCATCCCTTTGCGGTAGACGTGTCGCATGAATTCCCGCCAGCCGAGTACCTGACGGACGAACCCTTCGACGCTGTTGAGCGGGGTGTCCGGCCGCTCCCGAGCCGCTGTTATTACTGCCTCAATGACCTCCCGCGGGTGGAGCAGGCCGATGTTCAGCGCGCTCGACAGCAGGGCGTGGTTGAGGGCCCACTCGTCCGCAAGCATTGCGTCTTGATAGGGGCCGAACTCCGCAAGCCGGGCATCAACGAACTTCTCAAGCGCCTCAACTGCCTCCTCGCGGGTCACCGGCCAGAAGAACGGCTCAGGATCGGCCCACCCTGGGCCAGGCGGATCGGTGTCGTAGCTGCCCGATAACGACCGGACCCACGCCGCCACCTCACGTGTCGTCTTGTCGGGCTCGAAGCGGGGGGGCTCGGGGGGCTCGTATGCCTCTCCGGGGAACTGTCTGTTCTCCTCATCGTAGTTCCATTCCCCGCCGACAGGGTCGCCATCGGTCATCAGAAACCCCGTCTCGCGACGCATCACACGGTAGAACTCTTCGTGGCGGTACGGTGGCTCGCGGTCGCCAAACGCCTGTTCCCACTCCGATCGCGAGGAGATGAACAACGCGTTGTCGACCACGTTGAGGTGACCGCCCCGCTCGTGGACGAGTTCGCGCAGTCGATCTGTCGCGCCATAGGTGGGTGGCTCCATCACGACGAGTTCGTCGCCGGGCCGCCGCTCGAAGTGGGTGTCGAACCCTTCGGCAAACGTTTCGCACCCGTAGTAGTCGACAGTTGTCCCCCGCTCGCGCAGCTGATCGCGGAACTGCCGCATCGCGGCGAATACGAGTGTCAGCTTGTGCGGGTGGTAGGCGCGCCGGCGGGCGAACGCGCGGGCCTCCATCATCACGACGCGGTCAGCGTTCGCGACCGGCCCGTGGTCAAGGTTCAGCTGGTCGCCGAGGACGAGTACGGCCATACCTGTAGTACGTTCGCGGATGATATGAAACCAGTCACGCGGTCACCGCGACGGCCACTCTTTTTTTCAATGGGCGCTAGCTCGTCTGTGGACCAGAACGCCAGCAGACGACGGTTTCTTGGGACGAGCGGTGCGATTATCGGCGTGACGCTCGCCGGCTGTTCCGGTAGCAGCGGCGATAGTGGCGGCGACGAGTCTCCCAAGGCGAGCGATTATACGGCAGCCGAAGAGCGAGCAGTTGATTACCTCACGACGGACAACGAGACAGGCAACTTCGATGGGACGTTCGGTGACGAGACAGGAGCCGACGAGGTGGTTGTCAAGGTAGGTGCCGAGGGGAACGGTGGCAATTTCGCGTATGCGCCGCCTGCGGTAACAATCTCGACCGGGACGACTGTCTCTTGGCAGTGGACCGGCAAAGGGAACGACCACAATGTCGTGTCGACTGAGGCGTCGGACTTCGATGTCGACAGCGGCGATCCCAAAGAGAGTGGCGACCCCTTTGAGCAGTCATTCGACGACACGGGTGTTCTGCTGTACTACTGTGAACCTCACCGCACCCTCGGCATGAAGGGTGCAATCGTGGTGGTGTAACCGGGAACGCGAGCTTTTTGCCCGCTGGCGGCCCGACTACAGGCGTGGACAACGTTACGGAGGAAGTGCACAATCCCTTCGGAATAGAGGTTCCCGGCGGCGGTGCCTACGGCTACGGCGACGCCAACGCCGACTTCCACATTATCGGTGACAGCCCCGCCTGCCACGGCGGAGCGGCGACCGGCGTCCCGTTCACAGAGACGGCTGCCGGTCGTGCGGTGCAGTCAGTGCTGTATGAACTGGGCTTCGCGGCCGAACCCTACAGCGACGAGCCGGAGCTGACGAATGCGTATCTTTCGTATCTTCACCCCGGGTTCACCGACGGTGAACCGAGCGAGTCGTCGTACGCAGACCAAGAGCGGTTCCTCGACGCCGAACTGCGGGCCATCAACGCCCACGTCCTGCTGCCGGTCGGCGACCGGCCGTTCCGGTACGCGCTCGCCGAGCACACGACGCTGGCGCGGAAGCTCGCGCCCGACGCCGCCGCCCACCACGCGAGCCCCGTCCGCGGGCGCGGCTTCCTCGTCGTCCCCGTGGCCGACCCCGACGCGTGGACGGTCGGCGACCGGGCGGCGCTCGTCGAGACGCTCCGCGAGCTGCTGGCGGGCGACTACCGCCAGACGAAGGGCGTCGCGACCACCGTCGGCTAGTCAGGTCCGGTCGACGAACGCCACGATGCGGTCGGCTATCTCCTCGCCAGCGTCCTCTTGGAGGAAGTGGCCTGCCCCCTCCACCCAGACGTCCGGCTGCTCGGTGGCCGTCGGGATATGCTCGCGCAGCGGGTCGCGGTTGGGCCGGGTGATGGGGTCGGAATCGGAGAACAGCACGAACGCCGGCTTCTCCCACTCGCCGAGCCGTCTGGCGGCCGCGCGGGTCATCTCCGCCCCGTCGCCGCCGCCCTTCCGGGGGACCATGTCCGGCCACGCGCGTGCGCCGGCCTTCAGCCCCTCGTCGGGGAACGGCGCCTCGTAGGCGGCGATTACCTCCGGCGACAGCTCCGTCGTCGTCGCCTCCTGTATCAGCATCCCGACCGGTAGCTCCTCGACCCGCTCGACGAAGTCGCGGAACTCCTCCCACGCCTCGGGCATCTCCTGGTCGCCCGTCGGGATGCCGGTGTTCATCGGGACGAGCCGCGCGAACCGCTCGGGGTGGTTGGCCGCGAGCGTCAGCCCGAGGATGCCGCCCCAGTCCTGACAGACGAGCGTGACGTCGGTGAGGTCAAGCTCGGTCAGGAATCGCTCAAAGGCTTCGTAGTGGAGCCTGAAGCTGTATTCCGTGGGGTCCGTGTACTTGTCTGAGCGGCCAAAGCCAACAGCATCGGGGACGACGACCCGGCCGCGGGCCGACAGCCGGGGAATCATCTTCCGGTAGAGGTACCCCCACGTCGGCTCGCCGTGAAGACAAAGGAACGTTTCCTTGCCCTCGCCTGTGTCGACGTAGGCCATCTCGAGGTCGCCCACGGACTGGTAGGAGACGGGGTAGTCGTAGCCGGACACCGACTCGAAGGCGGACTCGGGGGTCGAACGGAGCGGCACGCCGGGGGGCCGGCCCGCGGGAACTTGGGCCTTCGGCCGTGGGTAACCCTCTTGGCGCCCCCACACCGACGCGGGGTATGCACGTCACCTGCCGGCTCCACGCGACCGCCCGGGAGGCCGTCGGCCGGAAGCACGTCGAGCGCGACGTCGCCGACGGCACGACGGTCCGGGAGCTGTTGACCGCCCTCGACGCCGAGCACGACGGGCTCGGGCCGCTGCTGTTCGACGCCGAGGGGCGGCTCCGGGCGAACGTCAACGTCCTCGTGAACGACGAGTCCGTGCGCGACCCCGACTGGTCGCTCTCGGACGGCGACACGCTGACGGTGGCCCCGTCCGTCGCCGGAGGGACGCGATGACGCTTTCTTTCGATTGTCACCGGATACGGCTCGGCAACACGGCCTTCGAGGGGCTGAACAACTGCTACGTGCTGGGGACGGAGCCGGACGCCGAACTGACGCTCGTTGACACCGGCATCGGCCACCCGGAGACGCTCGCGGAACTGCGGGCGGCGCTCGCGGAGGTGGACGCGACATTCGCGGACGTGGACCGCGTCCTGCTGACCCACTGGCACGGCGACCACGCGGGGCTCGCGGGCGAGATACAGGCCGCCGCCGGCTGTCCGGTCCACGTCCACGAGGCGGACGCGCCGCTCGTCGAACGGCCCTCCGCGGGCCACGCCGACGCGCTGTTGCGCGAGCACGTCACCGACTGGGGGATGCCCGACGAGAAGCAGGCCGAATTGTTCGACTTCCTCGCCGGCGCCGACGAGTGGCCGGCGCCAACGGTGACGCCGTTCGCTGCCGGTGACACGTTCGACATCGGCCCGGTGACGCTTGAGGCCGTCCACCTCCCTGGACACACAGCGGGGCTCTCTGGGTTCGCGTTTGACGGCACGGCCGGACGGGAACTCTTCGCCGGCGACGCTCTTCTCCCGTACTACACCCCCAACGTGGGCGGCGCAGACGTGCGCGTTGACGCACCGCTGTCGAAGTACCTCGATACGCTCGCTGGCATTGTTAGAGACGGCTACGTCCGGGCATGGCCGGGCCACCGCGGCGCGATAGTCGATCCGCCGGGCCGGGCCGCCGATATAATTGCACATCACCGCAAGCGGACGGCCCGAGTAGTCGACGTACTCGATGACGGCCCTGCAAGCCCGTGGGTGGTCTCGGCTGTACTATTCGGAGACCTGCAGAACATCCATATCCTCCACGGGCCGGGCGAGGCGTTCGCTCACCTTGACCACCTCCATGACGCAGGGCTGGTTGAGCGGTCTGGCCGCGAGTACGCGCTACGCAGCGAGAACCCGGACATTGGCCCGCTGTTCCCCGACCTGCAGGCGTACCTCCCCGCTGGCTACGAGCCGGTGGCATAGCTACTCGGCTGGAACGCCTGCGCCGGCAATGAGCAAGGCTAGCCCGACGCCGAGGGCGCAGACGGCGACGGCTGACGGCGTCACCGGTGTCTGGACCACTTGGTAGGCCATCGGGCCGATGAGGGTGAATACGGCTTCAAGAACGTCGACACCCATGTGGGCTGCGAGAACGAACGCCGCCGCAATGGCGGCCGTCCCGCCGCCGATGACAAACCCGATGAGCGACCACATTTCCTCGAATGCTAAGACTGCTTCCGCTCGTGCCTCGTCCATCGGCTCAAGCCGCGGACGAGCGATTGCCGTGATGACGAGCAGCGTCCCCGAGAGACCCATCACAGCAGCTCCGATGCTGGCGACCAGCACGACCCGCGTCAACGTCGTGTACGGGTCGACCGGGAGGAATGCGACCACTCGCGGCGGGAGTATCGAAAGGGAGAGAACCGCGACCGCAAGCAACGACGACAGCCCGCCGAGCCTGAATAGTTTCAGTCGCGTCGGCCACTTGAATGTCGATATTCGCTGCACCCGAATCCGGTCGTACGTCGACCCTTCGACCAGTGCACTGGCCACCGGGTCGTCCGGCCGTTCATCGTCGGTACTCATCCTCTAAACTCCGTGCCGTCAGTTCTCCTACGCGGTTATGGGTCTTTCGACGGCTGGTTTTGCCATCTGAAACTTTCGACTGAGTGTGGGTCGGAACACGTCAGCCGAAGAAACGAACAGTCAGGCCAAGGGAGGAGCCCCACGACTCGATTGCACTCATGCGGCATTCCTGGTTCGAATCTGCTTTGTCAATCCGCTCCCTGCGGTCGCTGCACGGACGTGGCGGGATTCGAACCCGCGGTCGAGGGGTTAGGAACCCCTCGCCCTCGTCCACTAGGCCACACGTCCCGGCCGGTCGTCCGACGGCGGGAGAAAAAACCGTTGCGGAGCGGCCGACGCGCCTGTATTCAGTTCGCTTCCTTCTCCGCGCTCGCCTCGGTCTCTGTCTCTGCGCCGGCGTCAAGGTTGGCGTCGGCGTCAACGTCGACGGAGTCGTCCTCGGCGTACTCTTGACGCTTCTCTTCAATCTCCTCTTGGCTGGCACCACTCTCACGCATCTCTTGGAGTTCCTGTTCGACCTCTTCACGGCCCTTCTGGAACTCGCCCATCGCCTCACCGGTTGAGCGTGCGAGCTTGGGAATCTTATTCGCGCCGAACAGCAGTACGGCTATCAGCAGGATGACGATGAGTTCGGGACCGCCGGGGATGCCGAACTGGGCCGGGACGATTGGAACCATCTCTGCTTGAACGTACCTCCTTGCGATTATATGCTTTTTCCTCGCGGCGTCGCCCACGCCCGAACGCTTTTCGCTGCCGCTCCGCTCGCTCGCGTATGAAGGACACAGACGCGAACGCCGGACGCGAGTACGACCCCGGGGCCGACCGCGCCTTCCCCGACGAGCGACTTAACGAGATGCTCGCGACGCTCCGGTCTGATTCCGAGGTCGATGCTTACCTCGCAGCCCAGAACGTCAACCCCGTCCAGCGGAAGGGATACAACGATCATGGTTGCAAGCATATCGAAATTGTCCGCAACCGAGCGCTGTGTCTGTATGACTTGTTGAAGCGGGGCGGTGTCGAGTTCGACGGCGCCCGCGAACAGGGCCTTGAACAGGCCGACGAGCCGGTGATAATCGCACTGGCGGCGACACTCCACGACATCGGTCACGTTGTCCACCGCGACGACCACCCCTACTATTCAATTCCGCTCGCGGCGGATATTCTCGACCGGCTGCTCGCGAGCGTGTACGACACCCCTGAAGCTGTCCGCGTGAAGGGGGAGACGCTCCACGCTATCCTCTGTCATCACACCGAAGAGACGCCGCTGACGCTCGAGGCGGGGGTCGTCCGAGTGGCCGACGCGCTCGACATGGAGCAGGGCCGTTCGCGTATCCCTTATGAGCGTGGGGGCCGCGGAATTAACACGCTCTCCTCGCAGGCGATTCAACGGGTCACGCTGGAGGCCGGCGAGGACCGGCCTGTGCTTGTCGAGATCGAGATGAGCGACGCCGCCGGCGTTTACCAGGTGGACGAACTCCTGAATGCGAAGCTCGCCGGTTCAGGGCTGGAGACATCGGTGCGTATCGTCGCAGTCAATACTCACGAGACGGGTGACCAGTTGGTTGAGCGCATCGAACTGTGAGGCGTGAGGAGTTCCCACAAACCGCCGGCGGACGGTGCAGTTTTTATACCACCAGCTAGTTCGCCCGCGTAGTGGGAAGCTCGCTTCGCGTCTTCAAGGACCCGGAGTTCCTTGCCATGTCAGGCACGGCTTTCGCCCGCGCGCAGGCGTACTCTACCGTCGCAATCGCGCTGGCGCTGTACGCCGACATCTTCAACACCACCTCCACCGTCGAGGGGCTGTTCGGCACGGCCTTCGCCGTTGTGCAGCTACTCATCGTCCTCCCGCTGGGGCGATGGATTGACACCGGCAATGCCAAGCGGTGGCTGCTCGGTGGGCTCGCATTGAACGTGCTCGTGTTCGTCGGCTACGCGATGGTCTCGACGGTAAGCCACGTCATTCTAATGCGCGTGCTTCAGGGAGTCGGAGCGAGTGTTCTCTGGCTCACTGGTTCAACAGTTATTGGCGAGATTGCCGGCGGCGATGAGCAAGGCCTCTGGCTCGGTACATACAACCAAGTGGGGGCATTCTCCTCGTTGTTCGGTGACCTCGTTGGCGGTGCGTTATTGGCACTGTACGACTTCTACGTCGCCTACGCGGCGCTTGCGGCAGTGACGCTCGGGGCAGGTGTACTCGTCTTGGTGGTCCTCCGTGACGATCCTGGAGGTCAAGCTGATTCAGAGGAGGCAACCGGGTTAGAGACGCTCTCGTCCCTGCTGTCGTTGTCGACCGTTCGCGCGCTCGTCGTCTTCCGACTTGGTCTCTCCTTCGGCAAAATGGCCGTTATCACCTTCCTCCCAATCTACGCTCGGACCGTCTTCGGAATGAATCCGTTCGTCGTTGGCGGCCTGCTCGCTGGTGGGAAGCTGACAAAGGCGCTCACGCAAGGATATGTCGGCGAACTGACCGACCGAGTCGGCGGGAAACACCGGTTTATTGCCGGAGGTGCGCTGCTGTACGCGCTTGGCGCACTGTGTATCCCGCTAGCGGAGGGGGCTGCGGCCGTCTTTCCGGAGGTTACTCTCAGACTACCAGCCGTCGCCGGCGCGCCAGCAGGGTCACTGCTGTTGCCGCCCGCGTTCTTTGTACTCGGTGGCGCATACATGCTCTGTGGCATTGCCGACTCCATCCGTCTGCCCGCCAGCATGGCGCTGTTCGTCGAGGAGGGCGAGCAGTTCGACGCTGTCGCGGGGTCAATGTCACTCCGGTCAGTGGCTTGGAAGGTAGGACAGGTGGTCGGCCCCGTAACCGTCGGGATAATCTGGGACGCGACCAGCGTGACCGTCGCCTTCACCATCGCGGCAGGATTCATAGCGGTTGCGACAGGTGTATTCCTGTTACTGTACGCGGGCCCGACGGCAGCACCACGGCCCGCGCCGGGCGACTGAGAACGGATGCGCCGGCCGGGAGTCGAACCCGGACTGTTGGCTTGGAAGGCCAACGTCCTACCATTGGACCACCGGCGCTCGTTACCGTCCCTGCCGTCTGCGGCTACCCGGCCGCGTCGTATGTGCGTTTCCCTTCGCTGCCGACGACGCCGAAACAGTTGCCAGCCTCCGTGAACGTCCGTTCCGTGACGAGTCGGCTCGCCGTGAGGTCGGCCGCGAACTCCTCCGGGTCGTAGATGTGGTAGAAGCGTCCAACGGTCTCTCCGTCTGGGAGAGTCCAGTCGACAGTGGTATCGAATCCTGTCTCGGCGTTGAATTTCGAGTGGGTGACACTCCAGACGCTCACGAGCGCCTGGCCATCTGGCCCGAGGACCCGTGCGAGTTCGTCGAGACTCCGGCGGCGCATCTCTCGATTCGGGAGGTGGTGCAGCGTCGCGATATAAACGGCGACGTCAACCGCTCCGGTCCGCACAGGAAGTCTCGCGGCATCGGCCTGGAGCAGATCGGCGCCGCCGCGATCGGCCGCCATGCTCAACAGCGCTCGTGAGAGGTCGACACCGAGCACGCGATTGCACCGTTCAGCCAGTGGGGCGATGTGTCTACCGTTGGCACAGCCAAGGTCCAGCCCGATATCCCCACATTTGTCCGTCAAGAACTCCGTTATCTGTGGCCATGGGTGGGAGCGGGTTTCAGCGAAGTGGCTGGCGATGCGGTCGTATGTCGCCTGCACGCCGCGCCGATTACCCTCCTCAACCATATGTCGGTCACGACCCCAGGCGAGTTAGCCCCTCCGGTCGGCCGGTAGCGATTTGCCCACGCACGTCGAAAATGGCTTATGGGCGACGCCGCCCCACCGGACGACCCCGATGACGACCCCGGTTCGGGCTGGCACACGAGCCGTCGCCGGCGGTCGCCGTCGCTCGTGCGGCTGTTCGCCCTGCTCGTTGTTGTCGGGGGGCTACTACTGCTCGGATACGTGCTTGCAGTGCTGTACGTGCCGAACCTGGACCCCACCGACATCCAGGTTGGCCCGCTGTACGGATTGACAAATCTCGCGATTGCTGCTATTGGAGCCATATTATTCGGCGGACTCACCTACCTCTACGCCTCGCGGGCGGGCGTCTGACGGCCGTCAGAATCACCGCGGCTATTAAATATCGGTAGAGCAAACATCACGAGACGAATGGGCTCGAGCGCATCCGAGCCAGGTATTAGACCAGACGGGCTCCTCGCCCGGTTACGGCGAGCCTACGAGAGTCTCCTCGGCGTCTCTGTCGACGCCGGTAGCTACCGGTTTGGCGACCACGAACCGCTCACGGATTATGAGGTCCCTCCAGAAGGGGAAGAGGTTGACCGCTACTGGGTCGACGTGCCGTTCGCGTACGTTTCTATCTACGACGACACGGAAGAGGATGAACTCCGCTACCACGTCGTCGAGCCGGAGTTGTCGGACGTGCAAGCGCGGCTGCTCCGCTCGCTGAAGGACGACATCCGCGACCACCTGCTGTACACCACTTCTGGGGTGAACATCGACGCCGACGACGTGCTTCGCTCACAGCTCAAAGACACACTTGAGCAGTACGGCGCAGCCGTCACCGTCGAGGAGTTCCATACGCTGCTCTACTACATCGATCGAGATTTCACCGGATATCACCGTATCCAGCCGCTGATGAACGACCCTCACATTGAGGACATCTCATGTGACGGCTACAATATCCCCATCTTCATTTACCATAACGAGTACGATGATCTAAAAACGAACGTCCAGTTCGAGAAGCGCGGGCTCGATGATCTTATAATTCGGCTGGGACAGATGTCTGACCGCCAGCTAAGCGTGGCCGAACCGATTAGCAACGCAACGCTACCGGATGGCTCCCGGGCCGAACTCGTCTATACAGAAGAAGTGTCGCCGCACGGCTCCGCGTTCACCATCCGCCAGTACGACGAGGACACGATGACTCCCGTAGATCTCATCGAGTTCGGCACCTTCACCGTTGAGCAGATGGCGTACTTCTGGCTCGCCATCGAGAACCGAATGAACCTCATCTTCGCAGGTGGTACCGCTTCGGGGAAGACCACCAGCATGAATGCTGTCTCGATGTTCCTTCCGCCGGGCTCGAAGGTCATCACCATCGAGGACACCAGGGAGATATCCCTGGCACATGACAACTGGCTTGCTAACGTTACCCGCGAGCGGCTCTCAGAGGATGCCAATATCGGGATGTACGACCTACTGCGGTCGGCGCTGCGCCACCGGCCGGAGTACATTATCGTCGGCGAGGTACGGGGCGAAGAAGCGCTCACTCTCTTCCAAGCGATGAACACCGGCCACACCACCTACTCGACGATGCACGCTGACTCTGTTCAGACAGTTATCAACCGGCTAGAGAACGACCCGATTAACGTCCCCCGCGCGATGGTGCAGTCGCTAGACATTCTCAGCGTACAGACGCTCTCCCGACAGGGTGACCAGCGGGTACGCCGCGCCGACAGTGTGGTCGAGATTGGCGGCATCGACGAGCGCACGGGCGAACTGAACTTCTCGGAGCTATACTCATGGAATCCCGCAGATGACACCGTGGCCGGCGATTATACTGACAGCGGCGTGCTGGACCGCATCCAGCAGACGAGCGGATGGTCCGAACGAGAGTTCCGGCAAGAGTTCCGCAACCGCCGGCGCGTTATCGAGTACCTCGTTGAAGAGGGCATCCACGGCTACGAACAGTTCACCGCGGTCATCAACCGTTACGCTCGCGACAAGGAATCCGTCCTCGATCGCATCGATAATCGGGTCGACGACGTCCCACCAGCGGCCCCAGAAGACTGATGGCGCCGCTCGCCCGTCTCAGCCTGCTCGCACTCGGCCTGCTTATCCTCCTCGTGGTCGGTGTCGGCTCTCGGTTTAAGTCGGTTGACAGGCAGTTCAACCGCATCGCGCTGCGATTGTTCGGCTCGTACGTCATCGACAACTCCGCGAAACAGGCCCGTCGGGAGAGTCTCGTCCAGGCGGCTCGGATGGGCGTCACATACCGGGTGTACGCTGCCAAAACGCTGGCATACGCCGGTACCGTCGCACTTGCGGGTTCTCTAATTGGCATTTACGCTATTGTCCTGCTGTTCGGTCTCCTCGCGGTGCCTCAGGAGACACTCGCCAACCAACTGCCGGACCAGTTGTCTTTCCTTGCGAGCCAACTGACACTTCCAACGCTCACGGCCGAGCAGGTAGCGCTACTCTTCGTGTTCAACGGCGCCACCTTCGGCGCTGGCTCGGGTATCGTTACCTACCTTTATCGATGGTACCGGCCAGGTCAGTTGGCCGACAACCGTGAGGTCGCCATCGACGAGTCATTGCCTCGAACTGTCGCGTTCATGTTCGCGCTGGCGCGAAGTGGGATGACGCATAAAAAACTCATCGAGATAACTGGCCGCAATAGCGCCTATTTCGGCGAGGCCGCCGAGGAGCTGGTCGTCAGTCTGCGTGACATGCAGGTGTCAAACGCCGACTTTCTTAACGCCACCCGGCGACTGGCACAGACGACTCCAAGCACGGAGTTCGCCAACTTCGCCGAAAACCTCAGCGACGTGCTCCGCACCGGCCGATCGATGGCGGAGTACTTCCGCGAGGAGTACGAAAAGTACAAAGAAGACAGACAGACCCGCCAACAACAAGTGCTGGAAGAGCTTGCGGCGCTCGCGGAAGGGTACGTCGCCCTGCTCGTCGCCGGGCCGCTCTTCCTCATCACTATCCTTGTCATCATCGGGCTGCTGTTCGGTAACACCCTCAACGCGTTGCGGACGTTCGTCTATCTTATTGTCCCGATGACCACTGCCGGCTTCATCGCGTACCTCGGCGGGCTAGCCGCCGAACTCGGTCTTGATGACCAAGCTGGCTCCATCGACCTCGATACGGACATTCTCTACGAGGCGAGCGAGGACGACGACACACCAGAGATGTCGGCCGATGGCGGCGCGGTCGTCGGCGATACGACGAATCTCGAGCGACTCTATATGTTCAATCAGATGCGAGGGCTACGCCGTGCGATCGCCGATCCCATTGAGGCGGCCGTCCGGTCACCGTTGACCGTGCTGTACGTCTCCACGTCCGTCGCGGCCCTGTACGTGCTCGTCAATCTCTACCTACTCGCGGTCGGCGACGGCATTACTATTGAGGCGGCTGACGACTACCTGATTCAGGGGACCCTGTTTGTGCTAGCGCCATTCTCGGTGGCCGAGTACATCTCCAACAGCCGGCTCCAATCCGTCGAGCGAGCGCTCCCAGACTTCATCGATCGACTGGCCGACCGAACCGAGGCCGGGATGGGGGTGACTCGCAGTATTAAGGAGTTGGACCCGGACAGCGTTCCCGGCCTCTCTGAAGAGATACGAGAACTCCGTGCGGACATCCGGCTCGGTACCAAGACATCGGAGGCGATGGTCCGCTTCGCATCGCGCACGGAGTCGCCGCTGGCGGCCCGGGCGACAGTGCTCGTCGTCAATGCTGTCCACGCCAGCGGCGACGTGGCGCCGGTCTTGCGCATCGCGGCCGACGAGGCACAGACGGACCGCCGACTCGACCGGCGCCGTCGCCAGGAATTGGTCATCTACGTGCTCATTATCTACGTCTCGTTCTTCGTGTTCATCGGCATCGTTGCTGCGCTGGTGCTCGTGTTCATTCCTGCGCTCCCCTCCGGCGGCGAGCTAACCGGCGGTATCCCGAGTGGTGGTGGTAGCGTTCCCGGGGGGGTGCCGGGCCTGCCTGGCTCCGGCGGTGGCGGCGCTGACAACCGGGGTGCGTACGCGACGGTGCTGCTCCATAGCAGCGTCATTCAGGGCGCTGTCTCAGGATTCACGGCCGGAAAGCTTAGCCAAGGCGACCTGCTCTCGGGCGCGAAGCACGCGACCCTGATGATAGCTATTGCCTACGCGGCAATGCTGCTACTATCTCTCTCCGTGTGAGGTAGGAAGCTACCCGCCCCGGTCGATCCGAAGGGCGACGGCGCCGAGCACAGGCACAATGAGTGCGCCGATGGGTGCCGTGACCCCGGCATACCCCGTCTCTGCCACCCTCAGTGCCTGCAGCATGCTCGCCGGCAAAACGAGTAGGATTGTCGCGGCAAGCAGACAGCTGCCCCCGATAGCCAGTAAACTCCCTAACAGTCGGACGAGGTCAACCGGCGATGCCGCCTCGAGAGCTGTCTCACGTGCATAGTAGCCGAGCGAGATTGCCAGCGCGATGGCAAGCACGACGGCGCCGGCAAGCCAGAGTATGAATGCCGGCCCGGCCGCAGAGCCGGGGGCTGGCAGCGCAGGGGCTTGCCAGACGAATAGCAACGGTATCTCCCCGGCCACTTTGAGGCCGAACAGCAACCGGACAGACAGAAGGGGAAACCGAACCGAAAGGAAACTTCCCCCACCGGGAGCAGATAGTGACACCGACCACGGCAGCAGGACCGACAGCCACGTCGCCACTACCGCGAACTCACCGGCGTATTCGGGGTCAACGGGCGACATACTCCCCCGGCGAGGCGGCGGGAATAAAATTCATCGGGTCGCCACATGCCACGGAGCCCTGCCGGCCCCGTTACGTTCTTGCCGGCGCGTCACCAAGGACTGCTAGATGCGGCGCGACTACTTCACGCTGGAGGCGCGGAATCTCGACTCTCCGGGGGTCCCTACGGTCGCCATTGACTTCGAGGGCCCGTCCGACCAGTTGGCCGACCGGCTGACCGATGAGGGCGGCGAGCCGCTTGCGGCCGACGAGGTAGATGTCGCCTGTCGCCTACAGGGGCCAATCGACGAATCGCCGGAGGCCGTCGTCTCTGTGACTAACCGGGTCACCGGCGAGTTCATTCTCGAACTCAACGCCGATAGTGACGACGTGCTCCGGTTCATCGACGCCGCCCGCGAGTACGGCAAAGAGACGGACGATCAACACCGCTACCGGATTCGTGTCGCCATCGACGGCAACCACCTCCTTGAGCAACACAAGGGCACCTTCCTCGTCTACGACGCCGACGGCGGGTTGCTCCGCCAGCACTCGCTCATTCCGAGCGGCGTCGAATTGTAATTTCCCCTGTCGCGTCGCGGTCCCCCCGGACGCAACCGTTGAAATACCGCCACCCGCAACGGCAGATATGAGCCGCGATTTGTTCGGAACAGCGGGTATCCGCGGTGACGTCCGCGACCGAGTAACCCCGAACCTCGCAGTGACGATTGGCCGGGCGGCCGCTGCCCACGCGCCGGCCGACCAACCAATGTTCGTTGTCGGGCGCGACGGTCGTGAAACAGGCGGGGCGTTGGCCGACGCGGCTGCGGCCGGCCTCCGCTCCGGCGGCGCGCGGGTGTGCCGTGTCGGACGCGTGCCCACACCCGCCGTCGCGCATGCCTCCCAAGGCCGCCACGGGCTGATGGTGACAGCGAGTCACAACCCTCCATCTGACAACGGACTAAAGCTGTTCGCCGATGGGGAGGAGTATGACCGGACCGCCGAGCGCGCAATAGAAGAGGGGGTCGACGCCGACGCGGGCCCGACCGCGTGGGACCGATTCGGCGGCACGGATCGGGCGGACGTTCTTCCCGACTACCGGGCTAAAGTGACCCAGTACGCCCGCAACTTTGGCGCCCCACTTGACGGCCTTCGGATCGTTGTAGACTGCGGTACTGGGGCCGCTGGACTGGCGACTCCACAGGTGCTGCGGGCGCTCGGCGGGGATGTCGTTGCGCTCAACGCACAGGTGGATGGCCACTTTCCGGCCCGCGAATCGAAGCCCACGCCAGAATCGCTAGCCGACCTCCGGGCCTTCGTGGCCAAGGATGCGGCCGGACCAGCGGTTGCCATCGGCCACGATGGCGATGCCGACCGTATCGTTGTCGTCGACGGCGACGGAAGTGTCGTTCACGAGGACACCATCCTCGCTGTACTGGCAGAGCGGTATGTCCGCGCTTCTGAGGCAGCCGACCCAGTGGTGGTGACAACGCCGAACGCCTCCGCACGGGTCGACGAGCGAGTACGGGCAGCCGGCGGCCGAACCGAGCGCGTTCGCCTCGGCGCGCTCCACGAGGGTGTTGCCGCCGCCGACGGCGAGGTGGTGTTCGCTGCTGAGCCGTGGAAGCACATCCATCCCGCACTCGGCCCGTGGATAGACGGTGTCGCGAGTGCAGCCGTGTTGGCCCGTTTGACCGCTGCCGAGGGGCTTGACGCTCTCGTCGACCCCATCACGGAGCGGCCGTATCGGAAGATATCGATACCTTGCCCGGACGACGAGAAAGAGGCCGTGATGGGGCGACTGGCCGAGTCGCTGCCGGCGGCATTCCCCGACGGGACTGTCGATACGGAGTATGGCGTCCGCGTCGAACTGCCGGACACCTCGTGGCTTCTTGTGCGCCCCTCTGGGACAGAGCCATACCTGCGGTTGTACGCCGAGGCTGAAGATGTGGACGCGCTCGTCGGACGAGCGCGCGAGATTATCGAGCGGGCTCTTGAGGGGTGACGCCACGACAGCTATTTTATCAGGCGACTGGACCAGGTCATATGGACGTTGAGGCACTGCTGGCGGCCGCTCGTGGAGCACTCGAAGACGCGTACGTTCCCTACTCGGAGTATCGAGTCGGGGCTGCGCTCCTGACCGAAGACGGCGAGACCTACGTAGGCTGTAACGTTGAGAACGCTAACTACTCCAACTCGCTACACGCTGAGGAAGTGGCCGTCGCCGAAGCGGTGAAGCGTGGTCACCGGGAGTTCGCGGCGCTGGCAGTCGCCTCTAGCGAGCAAGACGGGGTCACCCCCTGCGGGATGTGTCGCCAAACGCTCGCAGAGTTCTGCGAGGAGTCCCTGCCGGTCTACTGTGACGAGGGCGAATCTGTGAGTAAGTATAGGCTGGGGGAACTCATTCCGAACACCATTCAGCCGGCAACGCTTGGGAAGTAATTAATCTGGACTGACGAACTCGAACGGGATGCCGACGTGACCCGCCGGGGCCACGAACGCCCGCCGGTACGGGCCCAGCCCTGCCTCCGGCGGATTGCCAAGAAACGAGAGGCCGGCGGCGCTGGCGTCGGCCACTGCCGCCGCAAGATCGTCCACCTCAAAGGCGACGTGGGCCGCCGAGCGACGGCCCACGGCGTCGAGCAGGTCGTCCGCTGGTGTGCCACGCTCCTCGCGGACGATAAGGTGAAACTCAGCCGACGGCAGCTCGAAGAACGCCACTCTCACCGGGCCCTCCGTTGTCCCACGGAGTGGCAGCCCGACTGTTTCTTGATAGAACTCGACGGCAGCCGTGAACTTCGTGTTGAGCAGCTGACCGACGTGGTGGATATCGATGGCCACGTCCGCTCGTGGAGCGTCGCCGCCGAGAACCTTCCCCCAGGGATGGAAATACAAGTCCGCTAGCGAAACATGGCATATGGACAGCGAGGACCCTAACGACGACGTACAATACCACCTCGATATCGGCCCTAACGACGCCGCCGGCCCCGTGCTTCTGCCGGGCGATCCAGAGCGCGTCCCGAAAATAACCGCGCGGTGGGAGAATACAGAGGAAGTCGGGAACCACCGCGAATACCGGACCGTCACCGGCCGCTACGAGGGTGAACCGGTGACCGTCACCTCCACGGGCATCGGCTCCCCGTCTGCAACCATCGCCGTCGAAGAGCACGCCCGGGTTGGCTCGGGGACATTCATCCGGGTGGGATCGTGTGGCGCTATCCAGCCAGAGATAGATGTCGGCGATCTCGTTATCACGACCGGTGGGGTACGACAAGAGGGAACCTCCGATGAGTACGTGCGTGAAGACTATCCTGCAACGGCACATCCGGAGGTTGTGACGGCGCTCGTGACTGCTTGCGAGGAACTCGGCTACGACTACCACTGTGGAGTCACTTGCTCGACAGACTCCTTTTATGCCGGCCAGGGGCGTCCTGGTTTCGGCGGCTTTGAGGCAGCTGGCAGCGAG
Organism: Halosegnis sp.; assembly: GCF_042216475.1. Lineage (NCBI taxonomy): Archaea > Methanobacteriati > Methanobacteriota > Halobacteria > Halobacteriales > Natronomonadaceae > Halosegnis > Halosegnis sp. Next base: position 336 of record NZ_JBDGTV010000008.1, on the reverse strand, counting down.
CAACTGGTCGAAGAACTCCAGGAGGCTGGTGTGCTCAACTTCGAGATGGAGGCGTCGGCTATCATGACGGTCGCAAATCTCTATGGGCTCCGGGCGGGGGCAGTGTGCACTGTCTACGCTAACCGGGTCACCGGCGAATTCCGCACGGAGGGCGAGCGTCGCGCCGGTGAAGTGGCCTCGCGGGCCGCCGCGGTGCTCGCGGCGATGGACCGAGTTAAGCGCGAGGCAGGAGTTGACCGCTGGCATGCTGGCCTGTCGCTGGACAGGTAAGACTTGGTCGCAAGTGACCTCCTCCTCGCCGTAAACGGCGAGGCTTCCCACGGCACCGCACCGCTG